>CANCKG010000052.1 GCA_947378515.1 Gammaproteobacteria bacterium
TTAACAATTTCACCAACGCATCTTCACCGGCAGCATAGGCACTACTACTGACATTGATGATTTTATTACCCTTGCCTTTGCTTAAGATCGGTAAATCCGTTAGCGAGAAAATCAAACAATGACCACTTTGAGTGATGGCGAGTAAGCGATCGGTATCTTTATTAGTTACCAACAACGGCGGCAATAATTTACCTTTATCCGATAAATTAACCACTGCTTTTCCAGCTTTATTTTTACTGATTAAATCGCCACATTGGGTCACAAAGCCATAACCCGCATCAGAAGCCAATAACACCAACTGCTCTTCTTGACTAAGGACGATATAAGGCATAAACGCCGCATTATCGGGCGGCGAAAATTTACCCGTTAATGGCTCACCCTGGCCACGCGCTGAGGGTAATTGATGGGCGGCGGTCGAATAACTGCGTCCCTTACTATCAAAAAAGATCGCCGCTTGGTTGCTACGGCCCAAGGCTAGACTTGCAAAACTG
Source organism: Gammaproteobacteria bacterium (assembly GCA_947378515.1). GTDB lineage: Bacteria > Pseudomonadota > Gammaproteobacteria > CAISUE01 > CAISUE01 > CAISUE01. The sequence goes on from CANCKG010000052.1 coordinate 492, forward strand.
TCGCCGGCTTTATAACTCAAGTTTTGGGCATCGACTTCATGACCTTTGGCGGATCTGACCCATCCCATGGTCGATAAAATCACCGTAACCGCTTCATTGGCGACAATATCTTCTTCTTTGAAAGCAATCGCTACTTTGCGCGTCACTAAGGGCGAGCGCCGTGCATCGCCAAACAATTCGGCATCATCCAGTAATTCTTGACGAACCAGATTTTTTAATAATTTGTCACTACCGAGTAATTTTTGAAGTCCATCGCGTTCTTGTTGCAATTCATCTTGTTCGGCACGAATTTTCATTTCTTCGAGTTTGGCTAAATGACGCAATTTCATTTCTAAAATTGCTTCGGCTTGCAGGTCGGATAAACCAAAATGGGCAATTAACGCCGCTTTGGGGTTTTCTTCATAACGCACAATTCGAATCACTTCATCGAGATTTAAAAAGGCGATTAACAAGCCATCCAACAATAGCAAACGATGCAAGACTTTATCTAAACGATACTGCAAACGTTTCGTGACAGTTCCGACGCGATACACTAACCATTCAGTCAAAATCGTCAACAAAGCTTTAACTTGCGGCCGGCCATTTAAGCCAATCATATTGAGATTGACGCGAAAACTCTTTTCAAGGTCAGTAGTCGCGAATAAGTGAGTCATCAAGCCATCGGTATCGACCCGATTAGAACGGGGGATAATCACGATTCGAGTCGGATTTTCATGATCTGATTCATCGCGTAAATCTTCGACCAAAGGCAATTTCTTAGCTTGCATCTGCTCGGCGATTTGTTCAATCACTTTAGCACCTGATACTTGATACGGTAACGCGGTGATCACTACCGCACCATCTTCGATAATATACAGAGCCCGTTGCCGTAAGCTGCCATTGCCGGTACGATAAATTTCTCGGATATCGTGTTTCGACGTAATGATTTCAGCTAAAGTCGGAAAATCCGGCGCTGGTAAAATATCGGTGATTTGTTCTAACGTTAATTCTGGATTATCGAGTAACGCCACACAGGCACTGACCACTTCCCGTACATTATGGGGTGGAATATCGGTTGCCATCCCCACGGCAATACCGGATGAACCATTTAGTAAAATATTCGGTAGACGCGCCGGCAATAATTTCGGTTCTTCCAACGTGCCATCGAAATTCGGTGCCCATTCGACCGTCCCTTGTTCCAATTCTCTCAGTAAAGCTTCGGCGTATTTGGATAAGCGTGATTCGGTATAGCGCATCGCCGCAAAGGATTTTGGATCATCGGGCGAACCAAAGTTACCTTGGCCATCCACTAAAGGATAACGATACGAAAAAGGTTGGGCCATTAACACCATCGCTTCATAGCAAGCACTGTCACCATGTGGATGGTATTTACCCAAGACGTCACCGACGGTACGCGCTGATTTTTTATGTTTGGCCGTGTTTTTTAAACCCAATTCCGACATAGCAAAGACAATCCGTCGCTGCACCGGTTTTAAGCCATCGGCGAGATGCGGTAAGGCACGATCTAAAATCACATACATCGAATAATTCAGGTAAGCACTTTCAGCAAAGACATGAACCGCTTGTTGTTCGATATTTTGGCATTCAATTTTCATCCAAATTCCTTAGCTGGTTTAAAACCCCGCCCTTCAGGGCGGTAGGAGCACCGTACCTCGGCCTACGCCTAAGGTTTCACAAGGTGCGGACTTGTTCGATTTGCACACCTCTTCCAAGTCTAAAACACTCCGGCCTAAAGGCCGGAGACTTTCCTACTAACTGACATAAAATTTGTTTCTCAGACATTATTTGTAAAATAATGTCTCTAGCATCTCTTGGCCAACGGCCTTGAAGATGTTATCCCCAGACACCGCCTGGGGGTAACATGCTAAGTTAATTCGGCAAGATGACAAAAATCCAATAAACTTAAGTTTTCTGGCCGTAATTTTGGGTCCAGTCCAAGACTAATGATTTGTTCGACCGTTACTAAGCCTTTCAAAGCATTAGGCAGTGTTTTTCGCCGCATGGTGAAAGCTAAACGCACGCATTCGGCTAATTTAACCGGATCGATCGGATAACGCGCATGCGCTTTTTTAGGAATCAAGCGACAAATGGCTGAGGTCACAGCAGGAGCTGGTTTAAAGGCGGTATTGGGCACTTCAAATAGTTTATAAATATCACAATAGTATTGGGCCATGATACTCAAACGGCCATAGGTTTTCGAATTAGGTGTCGCGCACAACCGATCGACCACTTCTTTTTGGAGCATGAAACACATATCGTGAATCACATCATCAAAGCTAAATAAGTGAAACAGCAGAGGAGATGAAATATTGTACGGTAAATTGCCAACGATCCTTAAGGGTTTAGCAGCTATAGTGGCTAAACTTTTAAAATCAACGGTCAACACATCTTGATGGTGTATGTGCAATTGCGTATGCGTTTTTGTTTGTCCATGCCAAAATTTGACTAAATCATTATCGATTTCAATGATCGACAGTGCTGGCTGGGCGATGAGTAATTTATGGGTCAATGCGCCAAAACCCGGGCCAATTTCGATGAGTGCATCTTGATTGGTCGGCTGTATGCAACTAATGATCCGATGGATGACCGTTTCATCGATCAAAAAATTTTGACCAAAGCGTTTTTTAGGGTGATGCTTGTCGCTCATGGGTATTCCAAAGTCAAAATAATCGGCGCATGATCCGATGGCTGAGCCAGCGCCCTGGGTGTTTTATCGATTTCACAATTGACACAATAAGGTACCAGCGTTTTACTGACTAAAATATGGTCAATTCGGTAACCCATATTTTTATCAAAGGCTTTCAACCGATAATCCCACCACGAATACTGTTTAGCGTCTGTGTTAAATAACCGAAAACTGTCAACAAAACCCAAATCGATAAATTGCTGAAAGATCGCTTGTTCCTGTGGACTCTTCATGATGTCATCGCCAATATAATTGGCTGACGTATGATCCAGCGCCGTGGGTGCGATATTAAAATCACCGAGAATAATGATTTTTGAATACGTCTTTTGAGCTATGCTAATAAAATCCAGTAATCGCGTGAGCCAAGACAGTTTATAGCTAAATTTTTCAGAACCGACTGCTTGGCCATTAGGGACATAAATATTTACAATCAAGATATCGTGATAAGCGACGGCTAAAAAGCGTTTTTGTTCCTGCTGCGCTATCGGCGTATCCTTAAAAACACTTGTTGTAGTTTGTAGACTCAACGTTGCCACGCCATTGTAACTTTTTTGACCAAGCCACTGCGCTTGATAATCGATCGCTTGTATAGCGTCAAGCGGAAATTTATCATCTTCACATTTGGTTTCTTGTAACGCCACAAGATCAATGGCTTGGTCTTGTAACCACTGTTTTAAATGGTTTAAGCGCACCCGAATTGAATTCACATTCCAACTGGCGATTTTTAACATAAGTCATTCAAATGATTAAGGATATTTTCTGTTATAGGATCTAGCGTGCTAGGTGCATCATTGATTGCCGCCAACATTGCAATACCCTGTCTTTTACCGGCTTCGACACCAAATTGATCAAAGGTATTAGTATTGGTAAGTAAACCACTACTAAACACTTTGTGTTCATAAAGAGCGATTAATTCGCCTAAACTACGCGGATTTAAACTTTTTGACAAGAACAATGTTGAAGGTTTTCCGCCTTGCGTAGCTTGAGCTGCATTTTCACTGCTTTGACCTTCCCACAGTGCTTTCGCTTGCGCCAAGCATTGACTCAGCAATAATTGCTCAAAATCGGGGTATGCTGAGTTGCCTTGTAGAGCGATAAAATCGATAGGAGTCAAAACGGTGCCTTGATAAAACCATTGATGGAAAGAATGTTGTGAATTAGGCCCAACCCCACCCCAAACGGCTAAACCGGTTCGATAAGGTACCGTGTCTCCCATTATATCAACCGATTTACCATTACTTTCCATTTCTACTTGTTGCAAATGCGGTACTAATAAGCGCAAACGATGACTGTAGGGAATGACCGCTCGTTGCTGAACATCTAAACAATTGCCATAAAAAAGATCTAAGATCGCTAATAGCACTGGAATATTGGTGTTTAGTGGCTGTTCTTTAAAATGCACATCCATCGCATGCGCACCAGCTAATAAAGCTTGATACTGTGCTTCGCCTAAACTTAAGCGCATTGCTAAACCAATAGCTGACCATAAAGAAAAACGACCACCGATCGAGTCTGGAACTGAAAAAATATATTCTTTGAGAAAGCCCATGCTTAAAGCTTTATCTTGATTATTGGTGATGGCAATAAAATGTTTAGTAGCCGAAGAAGCCAATTCAAGTTCAAACCATGCTTTGATTTGTTGATAATTCCACAGAGTTTCTAAGGTCGAAAAACTTTTGGATGCGACAAAAACAAGCGTCGTCTTAGGGTTTAATTGTTTGAAAATAGCCGATAATTCATAAGGATCGGTACCGGTTAAATAATGAGTTTTTAACTTGGTGCTACAAAACTCTTTTAAGGCATCGGTAATAAGATTAGGCCCTAAATGAGATCCGCCAATACCAATTGTCAAAAGATCCGTTATTTCATTTTGTTCAGCATGAAAATGGTTTACAAAAATCTGTTGTCGGTTAAAGTCTATTGCCATAGCCGTGTGTTGTGAACAAGAAAATATTTGCTGGCTATCTCTGAGTAATACGTGATTAACCGGACGATTTTCAGTGAAATTCAAGATATTATCATCAAAAAGTTGATTTTTTTGCTGAATAAAATCATGGTGTTCAAGCCAAACTGTTAATTGCTTTAATTGCTTACGACTAAGATAGTGACGCGATAAATCCACCAACCAATGCGTGGTGGTTAAGGTGAATAATTCGTTATGGTTAAGATCAATCGTTAAATCGTGTAATTGTTTTTGAAAATGCTGCGCTGAAAAAGACATGGCTGATTTCACTTATTGAATATATAAAATAGATAGATTTTAAACTTATTATTATAAGCTTGCGCATTAATTGGGTGAAACATTAATTAAATAAATAAAATCAATAACTTAACTTAATGGCAATCTTGTGGATAAGTGGTGAATAAGATTGTGTAAAATTAAGCCTAATCAAGCTTATTAAAAGATATTCGCGCGATGATAACGGTTATCCACAGTCAATGCCACTTCATTATCCACTGATGAGCCGATTACTAATGCTGGTGTCTTGCTGGTTGATTCATTAGCTGATTGACCGCGTTAAGCGATTTCATCCAAATTCCTTAGCTGGTTTGAAACCCCGCCCTTCAGGGCGGTAGGAGCACCGTACCTCGGCCTACGCCTAAGGTTTCACAAGGTGCGGACTTGTTCGATTTGCACACCTCTTCCAAGTCTAAAACACTCCGGCCTAAAG
>CANCKG010000053.1 GCA_947378515.1 Gammaproteobacteria bacterium
GGGTGCTAGGACTCGAACCTAGGAATGCCAGGATCAAAACCTGGTGCCTTACCGCTTGGCTACACCCCAATAAAAAGAACTACTTGCTAACATTACTCACTCTTCAAAAGCGAGAGTGCGAATTATACCCAAAAAAAAATATTTTGCCAGAAAAAGATGCGTGTTAGGGTATTTTTTATCTGCCAGCCCCTCCGTTAGCGATCAACTTGGTGCACTTAGTGCTGTAACCATTCAACACGAATTCTTGTTATTTTACCAAAACCGAACCCCAGTAAAATCAAGCAACCCCATCATGTTGTGTCTAGCCAGCCCACTAAACACAACATATTGTGTTTTTACGCCACACTGCTATCATTCACCCCGTAGCGCAGCAGGATCACTTTCACCCGTGCATGACGCCACCACTATACCGCTCGCCAATGAAGATGCGAGATTAGCGATTTAATGTGTGCCCATGGCGAGTGGTATAGCTCTATTTTAAATATATACCCATCGCACCTTTAGGTGTGATGGGTATATATTCTACGCAACTGGCCTAGCCGCTTTAAGTCGCATTATACTCATTCATCAGGAACTTATGCTTCATGTCCGTTACGCTAAACACCGCTGCAACCCTTACCGCACCCACTGACGTCACCAACCTCAGTCGCCTTAACACGACAGATGCGAATATCCCAGGCACACTGCGCGTCATTAAGCGTAATAATACCATCGTCTCCTTTGATAGCGCAAAAATTGCTCTGGCCATTACCAAGGCTTTTTTAGCCGTCGAAGGAGGCCAAGCGGCTGGGTCTGATCGTATTCACGCTAAAGTTCAACAATTAAGCACGGCCATTTTTGATGTCTTTAACCGGCGCTTGCCAGGTGGTGGTACGGTCCATATCGAAGATATTCAAGATCAAGTGGAATTGATGTTGATGCGCGATGGTGAACAACAAGTCGCCCGTACCTATGTGCTTTATCGCGAAGATCACCGTCGTTTACGCGCCCGCGAACAAGCGAGTATCAAAGTCACCGACAGTTTGCTCAATGTTACGCTGAAAGATGGCACCCGCAGCAAACTCGATACCACCCGGCTCGCTAAAATCATCGATGAAGCCTGTCGCAACCTAACCGGGGTGGATGCCGAACACATCTACAAAGAAACCTTACGCAATATCTACGATGGCGTTCCTGTCCGCGATGTCGCCAAAGCCGCGCAATTATCGGCCCGCGCACTGATTGAACGTGACCCTAACTATGGCACCGTGGCAGCAAGACTATTGCTGGATGATTGTCGGGCCGAAGCGCTCGACTTCTTGAACATTCAAGCCTCCGCGACTTTTGATGAAATGAGTCCGCTCTATGGCCGTTATTTACGCGCTTATATCGCCACCGGCATCGAGCATGAATTATTGGATCCACAATTAGCGACCTTTGATCTTGATGTTATTGGTGCCGCACTCAAGCCAGAGCGTGATTTAAACTTTACTTATCTTGGCTTACAAACGCTGTATGACCGCTATTTCATTCATTATCACGGCGCTCGCTTTGAATTACCGCAAGCCTTTTTCATGCGCGTCGCCATGGGTCTGGCATTAAAAGAAAGCCACCGTGAAGCACGGGCCATTGAATTTTACAATATTCTGTCCAGCTTTGAATTCATGAGTTCGACGCCAACGCTATTTAATTCCGGCACTTTAAGACCCCAACTGTCCAGCTGTTTTCTAACCACCATTCCCGATGATCTCGATGGCATTTATGGCGCGATCAAAGACAATGCCCTGTTATCCAAATTTGCCGGGGGACTTGGCAATGACTGGACGCCGGTCCGTGCCATGAATGCCCATATTAAAGGCACCAATGGCAAATCCCAAGGCGTGGTACCCTTCATGAATGTAGTCAATGCTTCGGCTGTCGCCGTTAACCAAGGTGGCAAACGCAAAGGTGCAGTTTGTGGTTACTTGGAAACCTGGCACGCTGATATCGAAGAATTTCTCGAATTACGGAAAAACACCGGCGATGAGCGCCGCCGCACCCATGACATGAATACCGCCAATTGGATTCCCGATTTATTCATGAAGCGGGTGTTTGAAAATGCCGAGTGGACTCTATTTTCACCCGATGAAGTGCCGCATTTGCATGATTTATATGGCAATGCCTTTACCCAAGCCTATACTGAAGCCGAAGCTGCGGGTCTACGTGGCGAATTGCGGATCGCTAAAAAAATCCCTGCGGTAACGCTGTGGCGCAAAATGCTCGGCATGTTATTTGAAACGGGACATCCTTGGCTGACCTTTAAAGATCCGTGTAATTTGCGCTCGCCACAACAACACGTCGGCGTGGTTCACAGTTCAAACTTATGCACCGAAATCACCTTAAACACGTCGGCTGAAGAAGTCGCGGTCTGTAACTTGGGCAGTTTAAATTTGCCCGCCTTTATTGTTAATGGCGTGCTTGATCATGCTAAATTACAAGCCACGATCAATATTGCCGTGCGGATGCTCGATAATGTAGTCGATATCAATTTTTATTGCATTCCTCAAGCCAAGACATCCAATATGCGTCATCGGCCAGTGGGTTTAGGCTTAATGGGCTTTCAAGATGCCTTGCATGCCCTACGGATCCCTTATAGCTCAGAAGCGGCGATGGAGTTTGCTGATAGCTCGATGGAAGCGATCAGTTATTTTGCCATTCATGCCTCGAGTGATTTAGCAGCTGAACGTGGCGCTTATGAAAGTTTTCAAGGATCCTTATGGAGCCGTGGAATTTTACCGATCGATTCGATTCAATTATTAGCCGACACGCGTGGCGACTACTTAAAACAAGACACGACCCAGCGTTTGGATTGGGCTACTTTACGCACCAAAGTCATGCAACAGGGCGTTCGTAACTCGAATATCATGGCGATTGCCCCGACCGCGACGATTTCCAATATCTGCGGCGTATCGCAATCGATCGAACCCACCTATCAAAATCTCTATGTCAAATCCAATATGTCCGGTGAATTTACCGTGGTTAATGCCTATTTAGTCAATGATTTGAAACAATTAGGACTATGGGATGAAGTGATGGCCAATGATTTGAAATACTACGATGGTCGCTTACAACCCATTCATCGCGTACCTAATGAATTCAAAACCTTGTATGCCACAGCCTTCGAAGTCGAACCCAAATGGTTGATTGAAGCGGCGTCCAGACGCCAAAAATGGCTCGATCAAGCGCAATCTTTAAATCTTTATATGGCCGAACCATCGGGTAAAAAACTCGATAATCTGTATAAATTGGCGTGGTTATCAGGCTTAAAAACCACCTATTATTTGCGTAGCTTAGGCGCGACCAGCACCGAAAAATCGACGATTCACGATGGCGCGTTAAATGCCGTTAAAAATGTCGTTACTGAAGCGAAAGCAACCAACGTCTGCTCAATCCTCGAACCCGATTGCGAAGCCTGTCAATAAACGCGACTCACGTGCGGGTTTCCCGCGCGTGATGGTGCATAAATAAAGTCGTAAGCGGCGCGAATCTTTACCCTTTTACGGCTTTATGGCCTGCCGGAAATGCCACCGCGCGCTACCACTACGATGCGCTAGCGCCCACAGGTTATTTACAGGTATAATTCCGCTCAGAAAAATAAACCCTCACCTTAAGAAATGATACCCATGCCCACGATTCTGACTATTGTTACCTATGCGCCGTTAGACTTAAAACACATATTAATCCATTTAGTTGAAAATGCTGCTTTTGCCAAAGAAAAACAAAAGGTGATGATAGCTCGTATTCATTCGCGCGAATTTAACGAGCGCGAATTTGCCGGCTATTTTACGCGTAAAGCTGAATATGACGCTAGGATGTCAAAATCTCAGACTTTAACAGCATCAGCTCCACCAACAACCCTAAGTATTTTAAACGATTTATCAACACACTTTGGCTTGAACCTCCTATCTAACGAGAGTATCGATGTTGAAGTGTATAATCAAAAGAGTGCTCTTATCAGTCGTACGATACCTGATGAACAAGCTAAAACTTCAGTCGGAACAACACCTTTTTCATCAAAAGTAACAGCTAGCCGCTCATTGTTTAGCGCTCTCACTGAAGATGAAGATGGCGCAGCGGAGCAGTTAATTGCAGCATTAAAAGCCCAGGTATTACCTGAAACCCAACTCAAGTTTAGCGACTATCCCGTTTTAACTACTGATGAGATTATAACCGTATTAAAGCGCCATCATGGGGATTCGAACTCTCGAGACACGGATTACATAGAAGATTCAGCATTGGGCTTAAGGATCAGCGATGATGATATGTTTGTTAACACGACGAAATATAACGCTGATTATAACAAGTCTTTACGCTATTTAAGCATGTATGACTTTGATGGAAATGAACGAGCCAATTACCAAGATGATTTTAACGCTGCCGCCAACATCATCCAAGATACCATTACTAATGGTACTGTATTACGCGCTTTAGCAACTATACATGAAGTGCCATTCACCGATATCCAATTATTTTCATCTAATACTATCACCCAGATTAGTGTGACCAAAGCTAAAAAAACGATTACTTACAGCGTTCCTGATCCCGTGACGACAATAGAAGATGCGTTAAAAGATCCAAGCACCAAGGATGAGCACTTAGCACTGCACAAAGCAAACTATCTGGCACGTTGTGCTCAAGCGACAAACATTGGCAAAACCCCGTTATTAGCATTAAACGCTGACAATTTGGTGAAAGCTATTAAAACTGCCGCTAACGCGTATAAAAAATTCAGTGCTGACCATCACCCGTTTTTTGTCTTTGCCTACCGTAGCCATGGCTCAAAGGGTCTGACTCATGTGAAGACGTTAGTAGACGTTTGTAGTATAGAAAGTGCTAGCGGTGCCTCTATCCATACTGCATTAAAAACATTTTTTACTGCCAGAGCGGATGGCACTACCCCTGGCGGCAGGGATCATTCTTTCGTCAGTTTCTTATTGGATGAATTGGCAACATTGGCTGACTTAACCGACTTGGGCTTGGATTCCCCCTTGCCTAAAGCAGCCAAGGGGAGTTTTCAAGCAACCGATCCGAAAAATGTTCAAACCCGCAAAGCCTTTATAGCAGCGATGAAACAGGCTACAGTTTCAGAAAGATTTGGAAATACGTCAACCCAATCTTTGCCGGCGAGTGATGAACGCAAGGACGACGCCACAGAAGTTAAACGTAACTCGCCGATTAATCGTTAATGGGCAAAAGTAGGGGCAGGTCTTTATGGCGCCTACCCCTCTCGTAGTTCGGTGTTAAATGGGTACCACAATCCGTAAAACGTATAACATAGCACACGTCCATTATTGTACCCTCAGTCCGCGAATAATGACGAGGGCTTGTTGACATGTCACATATACCCATCGCATCTCAATGTGCGATGGGTATAAATTTAAAATAGAGCTATATCGCTCGCCATAGGCACACGTTAAATCACAAACCTCGCATCTTGAATGACGAGTGGTATAGATCGATAATCACCACAAGCTCGTCCTTGCGAAGTTTACGTAGCAAGCATCCCGTTGAGGGTGAGTAATAATGGATAAATTATTAAGTGACTCTAGGATTGCCGCTCCGCGCAAGGACGGGGTTCTAACATGAGTGTATCCATTCAGCACGCGCCGCGCGGAGAACTTAGCAGCAGTGCAGGTTAAGGGAGAGAATCACGAGTTTGCTACCATAAAGCTATCCTGCTTTATGGTAGCAAAGCCGGCCATAAACATCCGTGTTCATGGCTACGTTGGGAAAAGCTCACGCTTTTTCTATTTTCACGAAGCCCTCTTAACAATCCCCCATCGCTGCCAGTCG
>CANCKG010000054.1 GCA_947378515.1 Gammaproteobacteria bacterium
GGTCGTCGAAGCTACCAGTAAGGTAGCTTTTTTTAAAGATCTAGGCATGTTAAGAGTAACTCTATTATTATTTAATTTAGATTATAGAAGTAGTTAACTTAAGGTTTACTTAAAAAAGCCTATTATGAACACAGATCGGGTAAAATGAAACTTTTACGGGCCATGCCTAAATACGATTTATCATGACTGATACGCTACAAAATATCCTCGAAGCCGCGTTATTAACCAGCAGCGAACCTTTGAGCCTCGACCGGCTCCAAGGCTTGTTCGACGCCAATGCTCAGCCTTCCAAGAGTGAACTCAGAGCGGCGTTACAAGCTTTAAGCGACAGTTGTGCTGACCGTTCTTTTCTCGTCAAAGAAGTAGCCTCCGGTTATAGTTTGCAAGTCAAAGAACAATACACCACCTGGGTAGCGCGGCTATCGGCAGAAAAGCCGGCCCGTTATTCACGGGCGTTATTAGAAACCCTGGTTATTATCGCCTACCGTCAACCCGTAACCCGCGCTGAAATCGAAGATATTCGCGGTGTGGCGGTGAGTTCACAAATCATGAAAAGTTTATTAGAACGCGAATGGGTCCGAGTCGTTGGTCACCGAGAAATCCCCGGTCGCCCTAGCCTCTATGCCACCACAACTTATTTTCTGGATTATTTCAATTTGAAAACGTTGAGTGAATTGCCACCCTTGATGGACTTACAGCAATTGCCAATTAATTCGCCACTGGCGGAATCTTTAGAAGCAGCGCTAGAACAAGCACTGCCGGTGAATGAAGAATTAGCTTTAGGTAACTAAATGGTATTTATTCACCACATTTTCACTTATCTTGCGTAAATCTAAGCTGGTGGGGACTGGCAGCGATGGGGGATTGCTAAGGGGGGCTTCGTGGAAACAGAAAAAGCGTTAGCTTTTTCCCACGAGGCGCCATAAACATCCTGCTTTATGGGCAAACCCGCGATCTTGGAAGTCAAAGCTTGGAATCCCTGCTTTGACTTCCAAGTCCTGCCAAGAGCATCATTGCTCTTGGCGTGTCGGTAAAAAATGCTGTGCATTTTTTACTCCTCACCCTCCTTAACATGCACTGCGTACTGGTTTCCCGCGCACAGTGCTGAATAGCTACAAAAAAATAATCAATATGATGGTTTTTTAGAGACTTCAAAATAGCCTTAGTCATGATTAAATTATGATAAAATATGCACCATGTAGGGATATTTAATAAAAACGTAACCATTCACCACAATCCCACTTAAAAATCTAAAATGAGATAAAGCCAACAGTTTTTTGATTTTCAAGAAGACTTACTTGGCGTAAAAAATATCAGGCAATTTCCCTGAGAATAGAGACTTTAGTGCGTCAGTTGGCGTTATGTCATGCTTTTGTGCTGTCAGTAAATAGCTGCGAACACGACAAAATATCTTAGCACCATCGATAGATTTGAAGCAGCCAGATATTTTCTGCTGAACTTTTGTCATGCGAATATCGTTTTCACCGCGATTATTGGTGAAGGGCACGTAATCTAGCGTAATGAAAGGGAGTGTTCATCTAAATAACGATAAAGTGTCTCTCTGCTTATTCCAAAAGCTTTAGCAACTTCTGATTTCATTTTCCCTTCTTCGATGCTTTTTTTAATAATAGCCACTGTTTCAGCTGATAATTCACGTTTTCTTCCTTTGTAGGCGCCTCGATTTTTAGCGAGTACAATATCTTCACGTTGACATTCCTTTACCACTGCTCGTTCAAATTCGATAAAGGCACCCATGACGGACATCATCAAATTAGCTGTCGGTAAATCATCGATTGTAAATAGCAACTTTTCTTTGACAAACTCAACTGATACTCCTTTACTGAGTATTATTTTAACAAAACTTCGAAGATCATCTAAAGTTTTTGCCAGCCGATCCATGCTATCAATAACAATGGTATCCCCTTTTTTAACAAATCTGATCATCTCTTGTAATTCTGGTCTATTGGCATCTTTAGCAGAGGAGTTTTCAGTAAAAATTTGATTGAGCGTTATGCCATCAAGTTGTTTCTGGGCAGCTTGATCAAGTGTGCTGATCCTAATATAACCAATGCGTTGGCCTACCATGGTCTATTTTTCACAACTCAATCCTGCTTTCAATGCTGTTGTTGATCTTTTCCATTAAACCAAAACTGTTAATTCCTAGCTTTGAAAAAGCAAACCATTTTTTCCCTAAGTCTTTTAACGATGCGCCGATATGATAAATTTCTTCTTGGTCAAGAATTAAAAAACGATCATGAGAGAGCGTAAAATTAATCAATATAAGATTGGCATACTGTTCATTGTATTTTTTAATATCAAGCTTTAAAGAATGGCTTATATTTTTGGTTAATAGATAAATTTTAACTTGCGAATTAGCTTTGGATAATTGAGTAAGGACCGTATCATCAATATAATTGTCAATAAGAATAATGCATTTTTTAGCTTTTCTTATTAAATCTGACACAAATGCATAGGCTTCAAACACTTGACCGTCAAAGAAAATACCTGATTGGGGTTTAATGTTTTTATTTTCAATCGCTTCAAAAATTTGTTCTAATTTATTCTCTGTCATTAATTGTTGTTTTTCAAGATTGCCTATACGCTGAAGCATAAGAGTATTATTTACTATCAGTTTTCGCATACTTACAAAGGCTTGCATGATATTAATACTAACTTCAATGGCTGTTTTGCTTTTTAAAACCGCCGATAGCATAGCCACGCCCTGTTCTGTAAAAACATAAGGCAAATATTTTCTGTGTTGTCCTCTGGTTGAATCCTTTAAGGTCACAATTTGTGACCTTAAAGCGTTGTATTCATCCATCGTTAACTGAAAACGAAAGGTTTCAGGAAATCTTTCCGTATTCCTTTTGACTGCCTGATTAAAAACTTTGGTTTCAACGCTGTAAATTTTAGCTAGATCTTCATCCAGCATCACGTGTACGCCACGTAAATGGTATATCTTGTCATTAACCGTATTTTGCGCTGTGATCTCATTCATTACTTTTTTGAGTTCTTAATCATCATGAAAAAACTGGTTGGCACAATTTTCTCTATTAAATTATGTCAATGTTGAGTCTGAGACATTTAGCAATAATGTCAACTAATTTAAAATAAAAATCTATATTGACATATTTTGAATGCGACATTGGGGTTCGCGGCCCATGCATTCACACATCTTGAATGGCGAGCGGTATATACCCATCGCATCTCAAGGTGCGATGGGTATATATCTAAAATAGAGATATACCGCTTGCCATAGGCACACGTTAAATCACAAACCTCGCATCTTGAATGGCGAGCGGTATAGATATCCATAAAAGACACACTAAGTAATCACTTATGACCTGTTGTACTATATATTTTAGTACAGTTAAATACGAAATCTCATAAATTTAAGTTCGCATAAACGCCAAAAAGCCAGGACTGAGCCTGGCTTTTTAGGATATAAACGAGGGAGTAGCGAAGAATTAATTAACGCGCTCGCCCACTTCAGTTTCTGTTTCAATCGATTTAGCATAACGCGAAAAACGTTTGTTGAATTTATCGACTTGCCCACTGGTATCAACGATTTTTTGTTTACCGGTGTAAAAAGGATGGCATTCGGAACATACTTCCACTTGCATATCTTTACATAGTGCCGAGCGAGTGATTAATTTATTGCCACAACTACAGGTAAAAACAGTAGCTTCGTATTTGGGGTGTAGATCATTTTTCATAAGTAGTACAAACCTGGCTAAGACTTAAATTCAAGAACGCGCGATATTACAGGGATTCTCATCGAGTGTCAATGCAAGTTACACCCTATTATCATTAATGCCGACGTAAATGCGCACAACGCACCTTTTATTGGTATATTGCGTCTTAATTTTCTTTTGGTACTCTTCATGGCACCGCGCAAACCCATTATCCACCGCTCTATTAGCGCCTTCGGTTTATTACTAACATCGGTCAGTGCGATCATCGGCTCAGGCTGGTTGTTTAGCGCCTATTACACTGCCAAAATCGCCGGCCCAGCTGCTAGCCTATCTTGGTTGATTGGTGGCTTATTTGCCGCGGTCATCGCCTTTGTCTTTGCGGAAATTTGCAGCATGATCCCGGTATCCGGTTCCAGCGTCCGCATTCCGCATTACACCCATGGCAGTGTCTTGAGTTTCATGTTCGCTTGGATCATTTGGCTATCGTATTTAGCGTTGATGGCAACAGAAGTTCAAGCGGTCTTACAATACTTGAGTCTTTATATCAGTGGTTTACTGCGACCTGACAGTGGCTTAAGCCATAAAGGCTATCTGTTTGCCGCGGCATTGATGTTTTTAGTCAGCTTTATCAATGTCTATTCGGTTCGTTGGCTAATTCGCTCTAACAGTATTTTGACTATTTTAAAAATTGCCATTCCACTCTTCATTATTTTCATCGTCTTTAAAAACTATTTTACTCCTTTAAAAGTCATCCACCCCGTTGGCAGCAGCTTCATGCCCAATGGCTGGCAAGGCGTCTTTAGTGCCCTTACCACCGGTGGCATCGTCTTTGCCTTCAATGGTTTTAAACAAGCAGCAGAATTGGCTGGTGAAGCGGAACATCCTGAAAAATCCGTCAGTTTTGCCATCATTGGTTCAATTGGTATTTGCTTATTATTATTCTTACTACTACAAGTCACTTTTTTTAGTTCACTCACCGTGCGAAATCTCGTCGATGGCTGGCGTTATTTACACCTAGCCGATCCGAATAGTCCCCTGGCGTCGATTTTAATTCAAGATCAATTGAGTTGGGCATTGCCGATTCTGTATTTTGCCGCCATCATCGCGCCGCTGGCTGCCGCATTGATGTATTGCAGCAGCGCCAGTCGTTCGTTATTTGGCATGAGTAAAAACGGCTACATCCCCGCTTTCTTTCAAAAAATCACCCCGCAAGGCAATCCCCATTGGGCGATCGCCGCCAATTTTGTTTTAGGCTTATTATTTTTCGCCCCCTTACCAGGCTGGAATGCCATGGTGAGTTTTTTAACCTCTTTATTAGTTGTCACCTATTGCGTCGGGCCTATTTGCTTACTGGCCTTACGTTATCAAGTGCCCAACATGAAACGGCCCTTACGCTTACCTTTCGGCCACCTATGGGCTTATGTCGCTTTTGTTATTTGTACCTTTTTAATTTATTGGAGTGGCTGGGCGATTATTTCCAAATTGAGTTTCGTCTTTATCGCCGGCTTGGTCATTCTCATCATCTATCATGCTCGCTCTAAAACTGCACATAATTTAGCCATGCATTGGCAAACATCCACGTGGCTCTGGGTCTATATCGCCGGCTTAACCCTGCTGTCGTACGTTGGCAATGAAGGTGGCAAAGGTTATTTCAGCTTTAGCGAATTATTCGGTGCGATGCTGATCTTTTGCGCTATTGTCGCTTGGTTAGCGGTGCGTTTTAAATTACCCGCACATGAAACCTTGGCGAATTTAAAGGCATTGAAATTAAATGAGGGCAATGGGATCAGATGACAGATTCAGGGTAAATTATCTAGCCTATTATTGCTCTCTGACCACGGATTAAACGTGGCAATTCATGTATTAAATAAAATGGCACACTCAAGATGGTTTGCGAAAATGACAAGGGGCTTTGTGAAATTCGAACACCGAATAGCGATTTTTTTTCATCTAAAAAGCTGTGTAACGATTTTAAGCGCCCAGCTTTCCCAGCCTTAACTTCAATCGGATAAATATGCCCATCAACCGCAATAACATAATCCACTTCCGCTTGACTGCCTCTTTTTTCTCTTTCCCAGTAATACAATTGATGTTGTTCATAAGGAGGATAGTA
>CANCKG010000055.1 GCA_947378515.1 Gammaproteobacteria bacterium
GCTCAATGCTAACAAAAAGCCACAACCGACAGACATCACGCCCCATCATCAAGTCAGCTGTTTAGCCGAACTTGAACAATGGCTGCGTGATGTAACGCTAGTTTAAGCAAACTTTCACGCAACCAAATGCTTCGTAGAGGACAAAAAACCAGCAATTCTCGATGAAGCCTCTAGCCCTGATGCAGCGGCACTTTAAAGATTTTCATTTCGTAGACTTTGACCATTAAAACCGATAGCAGTGCGGGTTATAGCGGGTTTTCACCGAGAATTGCTGATCGCGTAAGGAGTCACTTGCTTAGATTTACGCAAGATATGTTAAAATGTGGCGAATAGATACGATTGTCAGATATAAATTTTACGTGAGATAATTATTCATTTAAGATGAGCATCTATAAATATTTTAAATTAATACCTTGCCAATCATGAATAAAATTGGAATAAAAAATGACTTTGCATAAATCTATAAAAGAAATCTTAACGCTACTTGTTGATCTGCATGACCTTAATGAAAGCGAATTATCTCGAAACGCCAAAGTATCGCAGCCAACCATTCATCGCTTATTAAGTGGAGCGACACCGGACCCCCGCATTTCAACCCTAAAATTATTAGCGCTATACTTTCAAGTCACAATTGGGCAACTCGTAGGCGTCGAACCTTTACCCTGTAACGAAGCGAAACCTCATGCGAAACACCTAGTTCGCTTACCGTTAATCCCCTGGGAGCAAGCTCATCAGTGGCAACATTTGACAGTTAATTTCGCGCCTGGAAACTGGACTTATTGGACCGCCAGTCAATATGCTAATAGCTCACAAAGCTATGCCTTATGCATTCCCCATCTCCATTCGTCAGCGCCTTTCACCAAAAATACCATGATTGTGGTTGATCCCAGCATCACGCTTGCAAACGATCAACATGTGGTGGTGCATCGTTTATCGGATCAATCGATCACCATCAAAAAACTTATTTTTGATGGTGATGATCAGTGGTTAATTCCCTTAAATGAACAACTAAAAGCCTGCCGTTGTGATGCCGACCATACTATTTGCGGGGTAATTATTCAAGCCAATATGCCATTAATGCTAGCAACAACTGCTTAAGATTTAATGCATATAGACCTATCGCACCTTCCGGTGCGATAGGTCTATATCTAAAATAGAGATAGACTCATCGCCATAGACACACGTTAAATCACAAACCTCGCATCTTGAATGGCGAGCGGTACATATGCACATTTCCCATATTTTTCGTTAGTGCTTTACTGCGGCGACTAGCAACGATGGGAGGATTTCAAGGTTGGCTATGTTTTTGGCACGATCTTTGCTCTGGTGAGTACGATTTTTATGATTCTCATTAGGAGTAACTTATGACAAAATTAGTAGCGACAAGTTTAGCTTGTACATTATTGACGACAGCCGCCGTTGCCGCGACGCTAAACGTCGATAATCAGACCGATAAATACTCAACCGCGCTGGTAAATGGCAAATGCCAAGGAGGCTTTCAACATTTCACCTTACCGCATCAAATGGGCGATGCTATTCCCTGGCTCATCGTGCAATTATTGTGTGGTCATAGCACTGGCAATTGTTCGGCCGATGTGTATTTGTTTAATAGCCCCAACTGCACTGATCCAGCATCCGGTATTAAGTTAACCACAGCGACACTCGCGTTAGACACCGGCGCTATTACACCGTCCAGCGCCAGCGCCAGTGGCTATAAGATGGATACTTTTGGTAAAAATTATTACATTCACTTTGCGTGATACAATTTACGCAAAGTGCCACGTTAATTGCACCCCGATAACATCGGCCGAACTTTTCGACATACCATTGACGGTGGTTTGTTGCGAACCTTCGGTTTCCGTGTTGTTGATCGCGGCATTGCGAATGAATTCATGGGTCCAGCCGCCATCCAGACCGACCATCCGGGTAATTTGGTAATGGGCACCAATCGACGTGGCATAACGGTTTTCATCAGGCAAGCGTAAATTGCGATCGGCATTATTAGTTGGTGTTTGATCAAAGCCCACCCCTGCACGCACTAACCATGCCTCATTGACGCGATAATTAGCACCCAAGCTGGCGCGCCACGTATTGTGAAAATTTTGCGGTAGATTGACATCAATAGTCCCAGGACCAAATGTCGTCGGATCCAGCACTACCACATTTTGCAAATTAAGATTCTTGAAAACATCCCATTGGGTATAAGTAATTGTCCCCAGTAGAGACCAAGCATTACCAAAATTATGATACGCGCTCAACATAGTATTGGCTGGCTGCCGAAACTTAACGCTCGCCGTATTGTCATGATAAGACGGTGGGGTCGAACTGCTACCGATGGCCAATGGCCCGGTAAAGGTACTGTTGCCAGTGGCAGCAAAGGCGACTTGAGAATGATAAGCAAGACCGAAACGCGTCTGCGGTGATACTTGATAAAGCACCCCACCGTGATAACCATAACCCCACGCATAAGCCTTATTTTGACTCAAAGTATCCGTATCGATTGACGTATCGGCGGGATTAAACGTTGCGTAGTTATTCAATTGAGCACTCAAGCGCTCAATATCAGCCCCCAAACCCAATGACCAGTGACGCGTTAAAGCCAATCCTAAGCTAGGCGCGATATCCAGAGTATTAAGTGCTGTCTTGGTGGCATTGTATTTAACATACGTATCGCTTTGATAATTGGTCGATAAGCCCATCGGCGTGACCAACGATAAACCTGCCACTAACCCATCCGCTAATGGATAAGCGAGATGAAAAGCCGGAATCACATTTCCAGAGCCACCCCGGTTATCCGTCACCTGTTGCGTAGTGTTTGCCCCTGCCGCGGCATTGATATAATTCACACTGCCGGAATACTGAGTATTTAATTGAATATAATTAGCAGCCAGAACAAGCTCTGGTATTTTTAAACGTACCAAGCCAGCCGGATTATAAAAGTTCGTGCTCGCATCTTCGGCAATCGCCGCACCCCCTGCCCCAAAATCTCCTGTTTGAACGGCATTTTGTTCTTGCAACATAAATCCTGCCGCCATGGCGGCAGGATTTACCACCGATAAAACAACCATAACTAACTGCGATCGCACAAAAATAGGCAATAAAGATTTCATGGCATAGCCTCGTGAGTTAACTGAAGCCAGACCTAATGCAAGAAATACGCCAATCATCGATAAAAATAGAGGTAGGCAGCGAAGAAAAAGTAGACTATGCTTAGCATTTTTTTCAACAGACTCCCTAAGGCCCAATGACTAAGCCAACTTTTTTAAACCAAGGAAAGACGTCAACCCTCTGGCCTTACCTAATTGCCCTCATTGCCGGTGGGTTGTTACCACTAGCCTTTGCCCCTACCCATATTTTTTGGTTAAGTATCGTTTGCCCGGCGGCGCTGATTTCACTGTGGTTACGTGCTACTGCTAAAAAATCCGCCGGTATCGGCTTTCTCTTTGGTTTAAGTTTTTTTGGAGTAGGAGTAAGTTGGATTTTTAATAGTATCTATGTCTACGGCAATACCAATATCTTAATCGCTTTTCTCATTACCTTCGCTTTTGTCAGTGTCTTAGCCAGTTTCTTTGCCCTTAATGGCTATTTATTACAAAAATTTTTCGCACCCCTCTCGGTTGCTAAACTATTGATCGCCTTTCCTGGCATCTGGGTCTTACTGGAATGGTTACGCAGCTGGATTTTCACCGGCTTTCCCTGGTTATTATTGGGCCACTCAGCCGTCTCCTCACCCATTTCTGGCATGATTCCGATCATCGGTGTCTATGGTTTAAGTTTTTTAATCTTAGTTTTGAGTGGCTTATTAGTGCTAGCCGCCAATCCGCGTATTACCAACCCAACCGGTGAGACGGTTAATTGGGGTAAGAGTAATATCGCCGGCTTTGCGTTATTGATTCTTATCGGATTTGCTAATTTCAGTCATTATTTACATTGGACAAGCTTAAATCCTACCCCGTTACGTACCAGTATCGTACAAGGCAATATTGCGCAAGAATTACGCTGGGACCCTACCGAAGTCCAAGCAATTATTCAACGCTATCAAAGCATCAGTAAGACATTAACTCATTCACAATTACTCGTTTGGCCAGAAGCCGCGATTCCGCTAACACCCACGCAAGCACCGCTGCTGTATGCTGAGTTCGCTAAAGCAGCTTTAGCGAACCACGCTAGCTTATTACTTGGCGCACCCATCCTTAGCTCTGAGGGTTATCACAATAGCGTCATTGCCTTAGGAACGGGAACCGGTACGTATTTCAAGCGTCATTTGGTACCTTTTGGTGAATACATACCTTTTGAACAGCAATTGCGTGGCTTAATTGGCTTTTTTAATTTACCGATGTCTGATTTAATTGCCGGTGAAGTAAAGCAACCCTTAATAAGCGTTGATGGCATTCCCACCGGGGTCTTTATTTGTTATGAAATTGCTTACAATGCCTTAGTCCGTCAAGATTTACCAATGGCACAATTTTTGGTTACCGTGTCTGACGATGCTTGGTTTGGTCATTCGCTCGCCCCGTGGCAACACTTACAAATTGCCCAATTTCAAGCTGCCGCCACGTCAAGAAGCATGATTTTTGCCAGCAATACCGGCAGCAGTGCTTTCATTGATTCCAAAGGGATTATTACCTTGAGTATTCCGCCCGATGTTGCGGGTTCAGCAACCTTTAATGTCGTGACCGAACAAGGTGCTACCCCTTGGGTCAGATTGGGAGATACGCCATTTTTAATTTTGATTACTTTATTATTGGCATGGGCTTATCGACGCTGCCGTCGTCATAACGTGTAGATTCACGCAACTACAGTGCTGACGCGCGCAGCGTCGTGAATAGATGCTAAAATGGCGCGCTTTAATCATAAGCTAAGTTAAGCATACCCCCCTTAACAACCCAATGAATTAATTTTACCTTTAATTTTCAATCAGTTAATATGAATAAATCGATCATTGCTGGAATACTCGTAACCCTGTTTATCACACTGTGTAGTGTTGTCGCAACTGCGGCAACACTACACAGTTTTTCATTGAGCGACGTCGAAAAGCAAGCCGCTTACTTAGCAAAAGAACCTTATCAATCATCGGATACTAATTTACCCGATGATTTGGCGAATTTGGACTACGATCACTATAATGATATCCATTACAAAACCACTAAAAATATTTGGCAAAACGACGATGTGCCGTTTGAATTGCAATTATTTCATCGCGGTTATTTATTCAAAGATAAAGTGCTTATCAATATTGTCGATCATGGCAAGGTCACACCATTGGCTTACTCGCCCGATTTATTTACCTTTGGTAAAAACACTTTTTCAACTAAACTTTCGCCTAATCTTGGTTTTGCCGGCTTTCGCATCCGTTATTTTTACACAGGTTCTCCTGAAGAGCAGAAACTCGGCGGAACCGAAGTGGCGGTATTTTTAGGCGCGAGTTATTTTAGAGCCGTTGGCGTTAATCAATATTTTGGTTTATCGGCTCGCGCCTTAGCAATCAATACCGGCTTAGCGAAACCAGAAGAATTTCCCGTCTTTAAAGAATTTTGGTTAGAAAAACCAAAGGTAAATGCTACTAGTTTGACATTTTATGGTTTACTCGATGGCCCTTCAGTAACAGGCGCTTATCGTTTTATTTTGCATCCTGGCACCGATTTAACGTTTGAAGTGACGAATCATTTGTATTTTCGACAAGCAGTAGAACGCGTGGGTGTAGC
>CANCKG010000056.1 GCA_947378515.1 Gammaproteobacteria bacterium
GGCTTCTAAAGCTAATTTATTATCGAATAACCATTGCTCACGCACTGGAATTTCTTGCAGGCATGGAGAAATAATGGTTATTTGTTTTTGAATTACTTTCATTAGCATTATTTCTCCGATAGTTTTAACAAATCCAAATCTTTAAAAAACGCCAACACCTCCGGATTACCGATAAAACTTAAATTATACGGATGTTCGGCGATGAGGCAGGGAAAGGCTAGCACAATGCTCAGATTCCGTAAGGCATCGGCGATTTTACCGAATAACAATAATTGCGGTGGCGTGGCTAATTGCGTCAGGCGTGCTAATACAATGGCTTGAAAGGGTAACCACAAACGGCCTTCCAAGACTTTTGGCCGAGCACTTAAGACTAAACTGGCATTTAACAGTAAAAAACCCTGTTGTAGCAATTGCTTAAATAACTGGCTCAATGTCTGGCAATAAGGTTTTTTATTGAGCGCGGCGATGGCACTCGATCCGGTTTGGTCAAATTGCAGCGTACCTTCAGCTACCAGCAGCATTTTAATGAAATTGCGTAACGAAGTGGCACGATTGACTGAGGCACTTAAGCCATTGCTCGACCAAATAGCGCCGACGGCATTATCCCAAAAGGCATAACCATTGGCAGATTCCACTCTGGGATAAGGGGATTCGCCATAAAGAATAAAGCGGGTGTTGTTGAGTGGCAAACTAAAAGCGCTCAACAGTTTATCGATGCCCGGCAGCCACGTGGAGTCTGCGCTTAATTCAGTTAAATAGCCTTGATCCATGGCTTGAAAGGCTATGTTAAGCGTTTCATGCCAACTGACATGCGCGCTCGTTAAAGCGCGTTCGATGAAAGTCATGACTGACTTTTGAATAATTCTGCCAAGGGGCCTGAGCGGAAAATAGCGCTGATGGCTTGGCGTTTTTGATTGGCTAATTGCACTTCAGTGATTAATAAAGCGCCCACGCCGCAGGCTATTAACAAGCCATGGAGATCCAAGCGCAGCCAAGTGCCTGGTGCTGCCGTAGGGAGAGGATTATCAACGGCAGTCGCTTGCCAAATCTTGATCGTTTGTTGATTGACATTTAGGGTCGCGATCGGCCAAGGATTAAAGGCGCGGATTTGACGTTCTAGCACTATGGCGTCTAACGTCCAGTTTAATTCTGCTTCGGCTTTACTGAGTTTGGCAGCGTGAGTACTTAAGGCGTGATCTTGAGGGATTGCATTTAACTGACCGGCTAAAATCGCCGGCAGGGTTTCTGTTAAGGCATCGGCGCCTAATTCAGCAAGTTTGACAAATAAACTCCCCGAAGTATCGGTGCTGAGTATCGGTAGGGAGCGCGTAGCATAGATAGCTCCGGTATCTAAGCCTTTGTCCATTTGCATGATAGTAACACCCGTGTCTATGTTGCCGGCTTCAAGGGAGCGTTGAATGGGAGCGGCACCGCGCCATTGAGGTAGTAAAGAGCCATGCACATTGATGCAGCCGTGCTTAGGAATAGCGAGTACTGCTTCGGGTAACAATAAGCCATAAGCGACGACGATGAGTGCATCCGCGTTGAAGCCACGCAATTGTGTTTGTACTTCAAGATCGCGCAGCGATTTAGGTTGATAAACGGTTAACGCGTGATCAAGCGCGAAGTGTTTGATGGCGCTAAATTGCAACTGTTGGCCGCGTTTAGCCGGTCTATCGGGTTGAGTATAGACAGCGACGATGTTGTAGTCAGCGTCGAGTAAAGCACGTAAAGAGGGCACGGAAAAATCAGGGGTGCCGGCAAAAATCAACCGAGGTTTCATAAGACGGTTTTCAAGTGTTTGGTCATTTTAAGCAACAATCGGTCACGTTTTAGTGCTGATAAGTAATCGATGAACACTTTGCCGTGCAGGTGGTCTAATTCATGCTGAATACAAACGGCTAACAAGCCATCGGCGTCAAATTCTCGGGCATTACCGTGTTCATTAAAGGTTAATACTCGAATTTCTTTAGCGCGTGGCACGTCAGCATAAATTCCAGGCAATGATAAGCAGCCTTCTTCACAAATTTGACTGCCGTGTTGGTCAACAATAGACGCATTGATCAAGGTTAGCGGTTGGTCGTGGCTTTCACTCAAATCCATGGTGATGACTTGTAACTGAACATCAATTTGGGTTGCTGCTAGACCAATGCCAAGGCCAGCATACATGGTTTCATACATATCATTTACTAAAATGGTGAGGTTGGCATCGAATTGCGTCACAGGAACAGCTGTTAAACGTAGGTGGGCATTGGGAAAGCGTAAGATTGGTCGTAAAGCCATAGTTTGTTTCAATAAAAAGTAATTTGTTCGCTTATTGTAGCGCAAAATGACTACTGTTTCGATAAATTCTCATCGTGAATAGGCGATTTATGCAGTTAACAACCGATCCTGATCAAATGGCCGAATTAACAGCACGCTTAGCGTTATGGCGGATCAAAGGCATCGGTCCGCACTTGTTTCGGCAGTTACTACTGCATTATGGTTCAGCCCAACGGTTATTAACGCGTGACGCGCTGCCACTGACGGGATTATCTATGGCGTTAGTCGCGGCATTAAAAAATCCGGATTGGTTGGGGGCTGAGCGAGATCTGCTCTGGCTGGCTGAACCAAGTCATTATGTCCTTTGGGATAAAAGTATCGCGCCTGTTGATACTGTGCTGATTCCTGATGCACTGGCCACTATTCCTCAAGCGCCGCCCTTGTTATTTGTATCAGGCGAGCCCACTTGTTTAACGCGTGCCCAAATTGCCATGGTCGGTAGTCGTAAAGCGACGGCTTATGGCATGTCGATTGGTTATGAATTTGCCAGTCAATTAGCCGCCTTAAATAGCGTAATTACTTCGGGTTTAGCATTGGGTATCGATAGCCATTGTCAACGTGCCGCCCTCGCCGTGGGGGGGGTAAGTATTGGGGTGCTGGCCGTCGGCTTAGATCGCGTTTATCCTGCGTGCCATCAAGCGTTGGCTGAGCAAATGATTGGTACAGGTGGCGCATTGGTGTCTGAATTCCCTTTGGGGACACCGCCGTTAGCTCATTATTTTCCCAGGCGTAATCGCTTGATCAGTGGCTTGAGTGTGGCAGTGATTGTGGTCGAAGCCGCTTTGAAAAGTGGTTCGTTGATTACCGCTCATTGTGCGGCGGAGCAAGGTCGGGAAGTTTTTGTCGTGCCAGGATCGATTCGTCACGTGAATTTTCAAGGTTGCCATAAACTCATTCAAGAAGGTGCGCATTTATTAACGAGTATCGCCGATATCCATGAAGTCTTGCCAGACTTATTGGATTTGACGCCATTAGCGCTGACAGCAGCGCCTAGACTGAATCGACCAGCACTGAATGCAGCTGAGCGTTCAGTGCTAAAAGTCCTTGAAGATACGCCACTGGGCTTGAATGAAATTTATTTTCGGTTAGCCTTGCCCATAGAAAGTGTCAGTAGCTTGTTGACGAGCTTGGTATTAAAAGGCTATCTTAAGCAAGATAGCTTCGGTTTTTGTCTTAATCCCGGCTAAAGTTTTGCCTTGAACAGCAGTTTAACTCTATTATCGTATATCTCATGAAAATGTTTGCACAGGATCGATTATTTATGTTTACTATTTTAATGGGTGTCTTAGATGGCTTGCAAAAAGGCGATGATCTTGGCGAATTGTGTGATGAGATCGTGGGTCAATTGCTCGAAGCGAAAATTTCCGATGATGACATTGCCAAGTTTCTCGATTCAATGCAACGAATCAGTGAATTACAAGCCATCGTGCAGCGGTTAAGGCCGGTAGAAGGTTTCCCAGTGCGTATTTATTCGCCAGCAGAAATTCAAGTACTCGATACCGAGTGTCGCAGTTATTTATTACAACTTGAGCAAGATTCGGTGTTGCCACCGCCTTTGCGCGAAGTCGTGATCGAGCAAGCGTTGCGTTTGGACGATGTGGAATTATGTGTCGAGCGCTTAAGATTATTAGTGACCTTAGTTTTGTTTAATCAAAGTGGCGTTGAAACTGTATTAGATTATTATTGTGATCGCGCAAGTGTTCATACGCAAACAATTCATTAAAAAGAAGAATGAAACCTTATGGCTGTTAATTTAGTTATTGTAGAATCCGTCACCAAAACCAAAACCATTAAAAAATATTTAGGTGCCGATTACACCATTTTAGCGTCTTATGGTCATGTGCGTGATTTGTTACCTAAAACAGGCGCCGTCGACCCTGATAATAAATTTTCCATGACCTATGAATTGATCGAACGCAATAAAAAGCATTTGGAAGCCATTGTTCAAGCCGCTAAAAAGGCCGATACCCTTTATCTAGCGACAGATCCGGATCGCGAAGGCGAAGCGATTTCCTGGCATATTTTAGAGATTTTAAAAGCCCGTAAAGTCTTGAAAAAATTAACTGTGCATCGGGTAGTATTCAATGAAATTACTAAAACCGCGGTGTTGGAAGCGATGCAACATCCGCGCGACATTTCAATGGATTTAGTCTATGCCCAACAAGCCCGACGCGCGCTGGATTATTTAGTCGGCTTTAATCTATCGCCCTTATTGTGGAAAAAAATTCGCCGTGGCTTATCGGCAGGGAGAGTGCAAAGTCCAGCGTTAAGAATGATTGTCGAGCGCGAAGAAGAAATCGACCGTTTTATTAGTGAAGAATATTGGTCGATAGTGGCGGCATGTTTAGCGAAAAAACAAGCTTTCAATGCTCGCTTGATCGAATACCTCGGGGAAAAACAAGAAAAATTTTCGATTGTCAATGAAGCCCAAGCGCTAGTGGTGCAAGAAACATTGTTAGCCGCCGCAAATGGCCAACTGAACGTCACCAAAGTCGATAAGAAACAACGTAAACGCAATCCGACTGCGCCCTTTACCACCTCGACCATGCAACAAGAAGCCGCGCGTAAATTAGGTTATACCACCAAAAAAACCATGCAAATAGCGCAGCAATTGTATGAAGGAATTGATGTCGGCAGTGGGCCTATGGGTCTTATTACCTATATGCGAACCGATTCGGTCAATATGAGTCTCGAAGCTGAACTCGAAATTCGTGAATACATCAGTGCCCGTTATGGTGCCGATAATGTGCCTGAAACCCCCAGAATCTATAAAACCAAAACCAAAAACGCCCAAGAAGCCCATGAAGCAATTCGCCCGACATCGGTTAGTTTCGAACCTGAAGGCGTTAAAGAACACCTGACCAATGATCAATTTCGCTTATATCAATTGATTTGGCAGCGGACCGTGGCTTCACAGATGACCCATGCCGTTTCTGATGTGTTATCGATTGATTTGACGTGCGGTACCAATAATACCTTTAGGGCTACCGGATCGACGTTGATTAAACCTGGTTTCATGAGCGTTTATCAAGAAGGCGTCGATGATAAGCGTGAAGAAGACGAAGATTCTGAAGCTAAATTACCCGCCTTAAAAGTGGGCGATAGTGTTCAATTAGAAGGTATTAAACCTAATCAACATTTCACCGAAGCTCCCCCGCGTTACAGTGAAGCGAGTTTGGTAAAATCCTTAGAAGAACACGGCATCGGCCGGCCCTCGACCTATTCATCGATTATTTCAACGCTACAACAACGCGAATATGTGTCATTGGCGCTAAAACGATTTTATCCAACCGATGTTGGTCGGGTGGTCAATAAATTCTTAACGCAACATTTTACTCAATACGTCGATTACGATTTTACCGC
>CANCKG010000057.1 GCA_947378515.1 Gammaproteobacteria bacterium
TGTCTTAAAAATGTTAGCTGATGCCACCAATGTCATTTCCGAAGGTGAAGTTCTACAATTATTATCTCGGCACAACCCTGATACCACCGAAAGTGCCTATCTCGATATCTTACGTTATAAAACAGGGACTTTATTCGCTGCTGCTACTCAAATTGGCGCTATATTAGCCGAGCAATCGACAGACACTATCCAAGCGATGCGCCACTTTGGCGAAACATTGGGCATTGCTTTTCAATTCATTGACGACGCACTGGATTATTGTGCCAATGCTGAAACGCTTGGTAAAAGTTTAGGCGATGATTTAGCTGAAGGGAAAACCACGCTACCGTTGATTTACGCTCTACAACATGCTTCAGAAGCACAGTGCCACACGATACGTACCGCTTTATTAGAAGGTGATCGCACGGCGTTACCAGCAATTATCGACATCATTCAAGCATGTGACGCACTGACGTATACAACCACCCTTGCTGAAACCTATGCCTCTGTCGCTCGTAATTTATTACTTACCCATCTTCCCGCATCCGCTTATCGTGACGCTATCGATGCGTTAATCACCCTCGCTGTTAAACGCGTGCGTTGATCGCATCTTATGCACCCAGAAAATAACCCAGAAATTCAGCTCTTGTCAAATTTTCGGGGTTAAACAACTAAGGCTTGTTAGCCTAGCTGTTAAAAAAATGCGTTATCGCTTTACCGCTCTCGACTCACTACGAAAAAACGCTAGACGCATTATGTCTAGCGTTTGTTATACGTTTCATTCAGCGTAGAAGCCTTGCTTCCTCAGTTATGGCATCTACCCTATCAATACCCCGCTCTTTCACATGCAATACCATTGCTTTAGCATCTAAAGTACTTTGCATCTGACTCAATAAGGCCCGAATAAACGATTCGGATTCTGAACAATACAGGTCTACCGGCGCATAATACAATTCTGGCCAAGAATGCACCGTCATATGAAAGCTTTTAGCCACAAAGGTCACACTTAAGCCTTGTGGTTGAAAAGGATGTTGAAATTTTTGAACATTTTTCAAACCTAATTGATCACAAAGATCGTTAAAAATTTCCACCATACTGTCAGCACAATTAATTTTAGTGCTATCACAACCGTAAAATTCAGCAATGCCATGCCAACCAGTAGGCGTTAGCATTCGATCATTTCGCAATTTTTTAAAGAAAGCATGAACCGGTTTTTCTTCACGAATCCCTAAACGCAGGCGTGCAGGGTCGGTACACCAACCGTCATTGTCCCGTGTATTTTCATGCAAACCACGCACTAATAATTGGCTATTAGTCACACGCATTGGCAAACGCTGACACAGTTCGACGATAATGGCTTGTGGGTCTGCTACCCCACAGGTATAAGCATCGATCACCAAGCGGCCATCGGCATAACCATGTAAAATAATATGCGATTCTTGGATCACAATGGCTGCCACTAGGCTGCCATCGGCGAAGGCGTTAGCATACTGATACAAACGTGTTAAGCCAGCCGCATCGACTGAAGCCTTTAAGTGCGCCAACAAGGATTCCATCGTGGGTATTTTGGCATTTGACAGCCAACTGGCTTCAACCAAAATATGCCGACCGATATAACGATAAAGATCCAAAGGAAGCACTGCATGCTTGTGCAATCCCCCTAATAAACCAAGACGATACAACGAACCACTGAGTGTATGCTCTGCTTGCAAACGTGAATATAAAGAATTCAATTTAATCGCGGGATTAAGCGTCACACGAGAACGATTTGAAAAAAGAGTAGGCATAATAGAAAAGTAAATCCAAACGTTAAGACAACCACTGAGACACGACCAGGCTCAAGCCATAACCGCCGACCAATAACCAGACAAATAAGACAAAAGCAAAATACAGCGGTTTCAAACCGATTTGTTTAACTTTAACAAAATTGGTTTCGATCCCTAAGGCTGCCATCGCCAAGGTTAAGACAAAGGTATCCAAATCATTGATACTGGTGACCAAACCCGCTGGCAATAATTGCAGCGAATTAAACGCGACAACGACAATGAATAACACCGCGAACCAAGGGATAGTCGCCATTATTTTAGGTTTAACCGTTTTAGTGCTCAAACGTGCTAACACTATCCCTAGCACAATCAACATCGGCGCCAGAAGCATGACGCGTGTCATTTTAACGATCAAAGCGGTATTACCAGCATCCGGACTGACCTGGGCACCTGCCACTAACACTTGCGCCACTTCATGAATCGTGGCACCCGCATAAATCGCATACTGGGTATCATTTAAACCCAACACACCTAAATGCTGAATATAAGGATAAAGAAACATCGCTAATGTGCCAAATAGCACCACACTGATCACTGCAAAGGCTGCTTTATACGGTTCACTTTTTAACACGCCTTCGGTGGCAAGCACCGCTGCCGCCCCACAAATCGCTGCCCCACTACTAATTAACAACGCCATATCGCGATCGAGCTTAAAGACTTTCATGCCAACCCAGGTGCCAATTAACATGGTTAACACAACGATTAACAGATCCAACACAAAGCCATTTAACCCAATGGCGATCACATCTTGAAAACTTAACCGAAAACCATAAAAAACAATAGCAACACGCAATAAACGTTTAGCAACAAATTGAATACCTGGGGTCCATTCATACGGCAAATGCTGACGCAATGTACTACCGTAGATCATCCCCAAAACGACAGCAATAACCAGCGGGCTAAAACCATGCGCTTTGATCCAAGGAATTCCGGCTAAATAATAACTGGATAAGGCAAATAGGCAGGTAAACAATATTCCATTAAAGGTGTGATGGCGATTTTTTTGACTAAACGGCATGAGCTACTTCCCAGTAAATAATTATTAGTGTTATTGTACCGATTTTTTCATTTGTCTGTCATTTGCTTTACAAGTTTAGCTTAACGGGCTACCCTAGCGCTTTTAATCACATTGATCGTATTCATGGCCGCTACAAAACTTGATAAATCGTTGATTCTAGGCGCCCTTGGCGTTGTTTATGGCGATATTGGCACTAGTCCTTTGTACACATTAAGCGCTTGCTTCGGCAATATCGCGGTTTCAGCAGCCAATATCTTAGGAGTGATGTCATTAATTTTTTGGTCACTGATTTTAGTGGTCTCGACTTGCTATGTCAGTGTCTTTCTCAATGCCAGTAACGATGGTGAAGGCGGCGTGTTGGCATTGTTGGGTTTGTTAAAGAAAAATAAAAAATCTTATCGTCTCCTTTTTTATATTGGCATTTTTGGCGCCGGCTTGTTAATCAGCGATGGCATGTTAACGCCGGCAATTTCCGTCATCAGCGCGATGGAAGGTTTAACCGTTATTTCACCCTCTTTTAGCCATTATATTATTCCGCTTACCATTAGCATCTTACTGATACTGTTTTTCTGTCAACGTTTTGGCACGCAAAAAATAGGTTTTAGCTTTGGACCGATATTATTGGTTTGGTTTATTGTCATTGGGCTATTTGGCTTACGACAAATTCATTTTCACCCGGAAATTTTAAAAGCACTCAATCCTTATTATGCGATCCAATTTTTTATCAATAATGGCTTCAAAGGTTGGCTGATCTTGGGCAGTGTTTTCCTATGTATCACCGGTGCCGAAGCGATGTATGCCGATTTAGGCCAATTTGGTAAAACAGCCATTCGCTTAAGTTGGTTTTTTATTGTCTTACCGAGTTTACTCTTGTGTTTTTTTGGTGAAGGTGCCGATTTATTAGTCCATCCCGACCATATCCGTAATGCTTTTTATTTAAGCGCCCCAGAGTGGTGTCAGTTCCCATTGATTTTTTTAGCCGCACTGGCAACGATCATTGCGTCCCAATCAATCATTTCAGCCAGTTATTCGCTGACGCGTCAAGGCATCTTATTAGGCGTGATGCCGCGCTTAAAAGTCATTCAAACATCGATCGATCATTGCGGCCAAATTTATGTGCCACGAATTAATGCCATTTTTGCTATGGGCACAATTTTTTTAGTATTATTTTTTAAATCATCCAATTCCTTAACGTCAGCCTATGGCATTGCGATCAATATGGAAATGTTGATCATGACGATTTTAGTCATTTATCTGGCTTACGAAAAATGGTCTTGGTCAAAACTGAAAATCATCAGTGTTTTTTTAGTCTTTGTCATCATTGACTTAGGCTTTTTAAGCTCTAATTTGTTTAAAATCCCTTCTGGCGGCTGGTTACCGTTAGTCTTTGCCATGCTATGCTTGCTGGTCATGATCACTTGGCGCAAAGGTATTGCGTTATTACAGCAGACCTTTAAACAAAAAGCAGATCAAACTGGCAGCTCGCTGCTTGAACAAACAGAGGGACACGTCGGTCAGTTGCTGGCCGATTTAGAAGCCGTGCTAATTACCAATACCTATGATCACTCGGGCAGTTGTTTTTTAAAGTATTTTGATAATATGCACACCAAACCGCGTCATTGGTTAATCCTGACAGTGCTTATTGATTCTATTCCGCGGGTTGCCCCTAAAAACCGTTATGTTTTAAGTAAAACCGCAATGGGTGCTAGCCATTTAATCTTGCATTTTGGTTTTATGGAAACCATTCATATTCCTGACTATTTAGCTCAAATCAACCAACAATCTATCTTACCCTTCCAACTCAATTTGCAAAAATGCCTGTATTTTATTGAAGATATCGCTATTTCGCCAACTAGCCAAACGACGAAAAAAGTCCACTCTATGTTTCAATGGCAAAAGAATTGGTTCATCTTCATGTTCAGCAATACCAGTAGTAGCTTAGCCAGTTTAGAATTCTTAAAATTACCAAAAGACCAAACTATCATGATCGGTGCTTACGCAGATTTATAAAGCGATCCTCTCTTAAAATGGCACCACCGCTAAGTTGGGTATAAATCTAAATTAGAGCTATACCGTTTGCCATAGGTATATAGTAAATCACTAACCTCGCATCTTAAATGGCGAGCGGTATAGCTCACCCGTTGGCACCAAAAATTGTTACCAGTGGCACAATCATTCCCGCGACTCAGAGGGCGACCCTAAGAGGTCTCCCCCACGGTTTTTTTGTATGTGCAAAAAAAGAACTTTGGCGTTCGCTAAAAATAACTGTTAATCACTATACATCAAAAAGCGGCTGTACCTGCTAAGCCTTCCGCTCGCAATGACCCTAAGCTGCGCCCCTCTTAACCATGGGTGGGCACCTAACGACAAGCGTCGCCCCTTGGAATAAATCCATTACATCCGAAAAACGCCGAATGTCGTCGGTTCGATCGGAGCATTGAAACTAGCGGATAATGCCAACGCTAAGATCTTTCGCGTATCGAGAGGATCAATAATGCCATCGTCCCATAAGCGTGCACTAGAATAATAAGGATGGCCTTGAACATCATACTGAGCCTTCAATGGCTCTTTAAAGGCTGCTTCAGCTTCAATCGACCAATCGAGGTTTTTTTTAGTTTTGGCATCTCGGGTGATTTGTGCTAATACATTGGCGGCTTGCTCACCACCCATCACCGATATCCGGGCATTGGGCCACATCCATAAAAAACGCGGATTAAACGCTCTACCACACATGCCATAATTCCCCGCACCAAAACTACCACCGATGATTACGGTGAATTTTGGCACATTGGCACAAGATACTGCGGTGACTAATTTAGCACCGTGTTT
>CANCKG010000058.1 GCA_947378515.1 Gammaproteobacteria bacterium
TACCCACCACTTGACCACACTCGCTGGCTTCTCGACCACATATCCACAGGGCCAGCAAGTTCATATTTAATTTTTTTATTTTTAAAACCCAAAGGCTAGAGTCTCCTATAATTTATTGGATCGCTGGTCTAGACATGGGGGTCATTACAAAGATCGTAATGATACGTCAGATAAGGTGTGCCATTCGTATGTCCCGGGGCGCAATAATATAAGGGCTGGCCGTCTTTTTGAAGATAGCGCGTTTCATGACCATCGATTTCGAGCATGCGCGCTTCTGTGCCAAATGGCCGAGTCGTTGACGGCATCGTCAATAAACGACTCACTACGGCAAAGTGCCACGGATTGTCAGGGTTTGTTGCTTGGCTGTTGTAAACATAGCCAAAGTTGAGCGGTCCGTTTTGCTCCATCACGGTCAGGACGTGATCATGCACCACTAAGTTGCCATTAGTCACATTGGCATAGAGTTGAATGGCCGCAGAGCCAAAGCCGCCACCAGGCAGAATACCGCCAATTTGGGTCAGTGAAGAATAAGACGTGCTAAGTCCTTTGCCGGCAATAATCGTAAAAGGAGGTTTATAAGGCATGGTAGGTATTCCTCAAAGAACTTGGGTAAAAACCATCCTTGACGTGATATAAATTCGATCCTTGTGGGTACTATTTTTTAGAGTTTTCCGGGCGATGATAATGATGATTATTCAGCAATGCTTTGATTAAAATTGCCGCTAATAATAAGGTTGGGACAGCCAATACGGCGAGATCCGGATTCATCGGTGCGTTATAACTATGGGCGGTTAACGAAGGTAGTAATGTCGTTGCGGCTGCCACCGGCGCGATCATGCTCGGCGCTGTTGCCCATGCGTCTTTAAGGGTGCGATAGGCACAGCGGGGCAGGCGAAAAATAGACCAGGGTTCGCTGCGGCTAGCGCCAGACGTTGAACATTGGTGGATTGTATTGACGCCCAAGCCATTGCCACTTAACTCGAGTGCGGCAAGGTGCGCCACCGGTGCCGCATGACAGAGGGCCTGGATACCTTTTGCACCGATTTGGCTATTGCTGACGCTTAATGCTGACAGGTGGGTTTCGTTAACCTGAGAAGTGAGGATGTCATGCAGTAAGCGTTGTTGATCGCGTGTTAGCGTGGCATCCACCAAGAAAGCAGAGTTCGGTATGGGTGGCAGCAGTAATTGTGCTAATAACAAGCCATTGGCTTCGCCTAAGTCAATATTACTTAAATCAAGCTTTTGTAATGTGGTGTTAATGAGTGTTGCGCGCAGCAATGGGATTATAAATTCCGCGGAAATAGCATTATAACCAATGGTTAATTCCGTCAACTGACTCTGGCTAATCGCGTGGGGATAATCGCTAAATTCTACGCCGGTCAATTGATTGCCTGCTACATTAAACACCCGTAATTGTGTTACGGGAAGGCTTGAAAATATCGGTGCTATTCCCACGGAACTAATGTCATTTTTTGATAAATCTAAATGGCGTAAAGGATTTTTTTGGAGTGCTAAGGCGTGAGACAACGCCGGCATACACGCGTCAGTAAGTTCATTATTGGCAGCAACTAAGGTATGCAATTGGGAACGATTAACCATCAAAGCCGTGAAAGAGGCACATATCAACTGGTTGTGAGCGATATCGAGTACTTGGATGTTTTTGATGGTCAGTAAATTACCTAGCTGCTGGTAATCATGGGTGTTCAAGGCAGTCAGCCCTACTAGATGAATGGCGAGTCGGCGCTGCGCTGGTTGCGCGGTTAAAAAGGAAATAATACTTTTGCCGGTTAAGGTATTACTTGATAAGTCATACGCCTCTACCGTGGCGTTAGGGGCATAAACTGGCCAGTGGCGCAGGTGCTTATCTTTAAGTTGGCACCGAGCCAAATACAACGATAATAAAAAGCTAAGCTGCTGACCTAAGCTATCCGCTGTATCAAAAGAAAGTGCGGTGTCAGAGATATCCAAATGACGGACGTTGGTACGGTTAAGATTGCGCACGAATGGCAGCATGCCCCGTTCGGCAATAGGATTACCCGGTGCATAAAAGGTATGAATGTTAGTCTTTGCTAAGACGGTTGTGTAACAAACCATCCCGTAATCGGTGATATTGTTATAACCCGTTATTAATGTGTTGATGCGAGTGACAGGTAAAAGAGCGGCAAGTTTGCAGGCAGCCGAATCACCGCTGCTGGTACTTGAAAAACGTAAG
Organism: Gammaproteobacteria bacterium; assembly: GCA_947378515.1. Lineage (GTDB taxonomy): Bacteria > Pseudomonadota > Gammaproteobacteria > CAISUE01 > CAISUE01 > CAISUE01. The sequence goes on from CANCKG010000058.1 coordinate 2,213, forward strand.
TCCGTTAACGCGGTGTTATTAGCGACTCCCATAAAAAAAGCATCAAGACTACTACCACTTAACTCTTGACGCGTTAAATCTAAACAATCAATCGGTACTTGTTGAATGAACTTGGCTAGACGTGCCAACTTCTTATTAGATAAACTAACAGGACTAAAACTAGACAGCGATAAATTAACCAAAGCTAAGTGTAAATGGGGTATGGCTTCAAAAATTGTATAAAACTGCTCCCATTCAGGTTCGCTCCACGCCGTTGCTAAATCTTGGGTCGATAAATCGATCACGCTAAAATTACTGTGCTGGTTTAAGCGTTCCTGGCTAGCACTTAAGCGATTTAAAATAAAACCGGGTGTCTTCACGCTAGCGAATAAGCCTGTTAAACAAGCTTGCATTGTTTGTATATCACCATAATACATCTGTGGCCAATCGCCACACACCGTGCACTCATAATTGCCACTTTGGGTCAGCGTATAGACTTTACTGTCTTGCTTACAGGATTTTTTGGCGGCTAAATACGCGATAAGCTCTGTTGTTTTACGCCACCACATGTCAACTAAACGTACTTTGGCGACTAATAAAGCCAAAGAAACGAGTGCCAATGGCAGCAATAAAATAGCCATCTTGCGACTTGTAGACTCGCCAAGCGACCAGCGTAAATAACGCGCATAATTTCTTAAAAAGCCATCGTCAGGATTATCGGCCCGTGCATTTAAGGTCGTGAGTGCGACGCCATAAAGTGATTCAGCGTTATCGATCGGATGATAGCTTGGTTGAAAACTGCTAGCCACTTGTTCGATCATCGACAGCGCACGCAGCCGTCGCAAACGTGATCCTGGTGCTTGGCTTAACGCACTTAAGCGGTTAAGGGCGTGCAGACGTACGTCAGTATCAACATGCCATAAAGCCGTGCTCCTTAAGAAACGAATCGACGTTTCTGCGTGGATGGCCTCCTCGGTCGTTTTGCCAACAGTTAAGCAGTAGCGATCATAAATGAGTTGCGACCAGGCTGACACACTTAACGCCAGGCCCACAGCCGCTGGAATCACCCAATGCAAGGTTTCCGGTGCAATATCAGTGCCATAGAGGCTCGACCACGCGAGGTTATTACGGGCAGTGCCTAAGAAAATATTTTCTAATGTCGTGGCGTAACGGTTATCTACTTGGGTATAAAAAGTGATGACATCGTGCAGCATCAAGCCCCAAAAAGCTGCTGGAAATACCCTTTCAGTTATCAAAGCCGCGCCTTCCAAGAGACTCACAGGGGAAGCGCGTAGGGCAGCTTTACCTAGCACAGTGGGCAAATTGACGTTGGCTGGTTGATGCTCTGCCAGCAACAATGCTGGGTGGCGTAATGCTTGGCATTTTTGTTTAAGGGCGATGAAGGGCCGGATGGGTAGCGTGATGAGTTCGACATGCGTTAAGACATAAATAACTAACGCACTAAAAGAACGGGAAACATAAATGGTTGAGGATTCGGTATTGCTGAAAGCGGCTGAGTCAGATTCTGGTTCAGGCGTGGCTTTTTGCTCATGTTCCATTTCCACTTCGGATGCGGTGCCATAACTACTCTTAATGCTTTTTTTTGACTGTCCTTTGTTCATAACAAATCCTCTAAAAATGTAAGCCCTAACGATCTTGCAATCGCTGTGGCAAGTGACATTCCGTTGTGATGTATTATCCACACAGGTTATTATTTTTTAGAGAAGCTGTTTTAAAAAATCTGTACAAACTATTTCTGAGAAAAAAATTTTAAAATTAAATAATACAACTTTGCGTTTAATCAAGCATAACATGATTTTTTTTAGCTTGCCTAGACGAAGAATTTTTAAAGTAGTGACTTTAGTGATTTCATAAAAAAACTCAAAAATAATAACGACTTTTGAAAAAAATTGTGACCAACCACATAAGTTGGCATGAAAAGGCTTGGGGGAAAATCCATTATTAAATCTAAAAACCGAATATAGGGTTAGCTAATAATGGAATTATTTAAATTTTGTCGAAATTCGTGAAAAACCGCGTCGTTCAGAGTGCTGATGGATAACGCGGATGCCAGAGGCATGATTACTTTTAAGTATTTAATATTATAAATTAAAATAGTTGATAACGCATTTGATTAGTTGTAATTTCACACCATCATTAAAAAATATAGCCCCCAAAAAATTAAATAGCAGCGGGTTGAGGAGCATTGCTCATTGGTGAAATAGGCTTACTTGAGATGGACCAACAACAGCACCACGATAAAAAATTACTCAACTGTTGACAAGGCGAAACTGTTCTACCTTCAGTTGTCAAGTTGCTCGTTTCGACGAGTGGTTGTACAACTAAAGTAAAAGCTTTTTTTCTGATTAATCGTTCAGATCCTAAAGATATAGTTGGCACGGAGTCTTGATCGATTGTTAGGTCAGTGAACATCGTCACGTCAATATTCGTTTGCCTTGTGTGTACGACTTTCAAATAAATTACCCGATGCATGATTGATGATTTCCAGCGGACTCATATGGGGTCTTGTCGCCAGCGCAATGACTGCTTTATAACTGTCTTGAAACAGTTTAAAAGGATCACGTGTTCGATCCTTATGAATCGTATGTTCGTGTGTTAAAGCATCGCGAGTAAAAAAGACTAACGATTGTTGATAGACCTCAGTCGTTCCAGTGATTAAAAACCGGTACATATGCTCTGGTGCTACAAAAAACGGTTCGAAAATGGTAGCCAGCGTTGTTCTATTGTGTAAAAATGGTGGGCAGACATCTCCGCCAGGAAACGCAAAATTACTGTCGGAAAAACAAAAAATCGCATTAAAGTGTGGATTCGTTAAGCTTTGTTTTCGCAAGTTTTTTGAGTAAAGCAGACCAATTCTTCCAGATGGTTTTGTCCATAATTGGCATCGTTACTGTCTAGTGTTGCATATCTGTTAGGTACAAGGTCAATCACATCAGAATTCGTATAAGCCGTTTTAATAGATTGTTTTAACATCTTCATCGTGATTTCTGAATGCACCATAGCGAACGTCAACGTTTGATGACAGCGATCGTGAATGACCGCCATAAATAATTTAGTATCTGTGTTTTTTTTAGACCATGAGAAAAGATCTCTAGGGCTAGGGTCCCTAGGACTTCTTGGTGACTTGGAACTTGCAGCATTGAAAAGAGAAGGAAGCATAAGGGTATCGTTAAATTATAATTTTCATTTGAATGGGGGAAGCTAGGAGCCTGCGCAAATGCAGCCAAAATACCCGTGATTGTTTTACTATATGATGTTATTCCCTTACGTCACTTTTGCTAACACTCTTTGGTTTTATACTTCTTCATCAAAATATTTAATGAAGTAAAATTTTGACAATTTGGGATTACATTTATTTTTCCGTACAAATTAAATTTAAAATCCGCACTTCTTATCAAAGTCAAGAACTTGAAATTGGAGTACTAGGCCCA
>CANCKG010000059.1 GCA_947378515.1 Gammaproteobacteria bacterium
AAATTCTTAAAGCTCTTTCATGTAAATAAAATGATAGGGCATCAAATTTTTCTTTGATAAGCAGTATTTTTTCTAACGAATTTTCTTTCATTGCTAGATGATAGCATACCCTTAAGATAGTGTAAAGTTATTTTTGCACAAGTCCTTACACTTAGCCCTATTGAATTTATCAACACCTGTCTTAAGTCCTGATCATGTGCCTATCGTTGCGCTGCAACGTCTCGCAACATTCATGAAGCGAGTTCCTATTGATTGCTTAGATGTCAGCGGTCAAGACTTAAGTATCGCTAATTTTAATGTTTTACTTGAAGGTTTTGTTAATAATACGCAACTTAATGATTTGCGCTTTTCAAATACGCACAGCGGTGATTTAGCTGCCTGTGAACTGGCGGCTATTTTGCCATCAACACGTATTAGCACACTGATGACGAGTGCCAATAATTTAACCGTTGATGGCATGACGTGCTATACCAAAGTGTTGTCAACAACCGTTATTGATAACTTCGACGTATCCTATAATTTTATTTCTGAAGCCGGCATGCTGCCTTTCGTGAATAACCTTAATCGCACCAAAATTCGTCACCTGGATATCTCCGGTAATCCACTTAGCTTTAAAACGATGGACAGCTTGGGTCAACAACTTAACGCTTTAGCTTCACTTGTCATCAGTAATTGTCAACTTGACGATGACTATTTTAGCAATTGGTCAGCGTACATACCTAATGCGACAATCAGCACCTATGACTTATCGAGTAATGCCTTATCAGGCAACAGCATTATCCCCTTGCTAACCGCACAACCCACTAATCGCCAATTATTTTTAAATTTAGCCAAGATCATTAATCTTAGCGATACGGATTTTCAACACATCGGCCAATTATTAGCGGTCAAAAACATTAGCGCATTAGATGTCTCTCATGTCGGCTTGAGCTGTACAGCACTAAGCTATTTGCTTACGAACCACTCCCATTTACACACGTTAGTAGCTAGGAATAATGGCATTACGGATGCGTGCATGCCGGTGTTTTCTCAATATTTGACGAATCAAACGAATTCGTTACAGCATGTCGATTTATCCAGTAATGACATTAGTTCTGTGGGAATAGCGTCATTATTTTTAAGCCTACCCCTAACGCAATTACGCACACTCAATGTAGCGGGCAATCAATTGACTGGCGTAGAATTTCGTGATTACCCACAGGCGATTAGCCATAGTCAGTTGACGACATTAAACCTTGGCTATAATACTATTGCCGCGGAATTTATACCCTACTTGCTGCGTACAACACTCACTAACACCACGTTACAAAAACTCGATTTAAGTGCTATCGATTTAACCGATACCAATGCCATGTTATTAGCGCAGCTACTATTGCCGCCCATTCCGAACCCAGATTTCTTAGCGGATGCCACATTAACACGTGATCAACAACGTTTATTACATGACATCCTCACTTCTTCGGTTAACCAGACACATTTGTCGACACTGAGCGTTAGCAATACGCAAATAGGCGCAAAAGGTGTTCGGGCCCTGTGTCATGCGGCGCCTGTCGCGCACTTGGCCGCATTTGATTTACGTGGCAATGCTTTGAGCGTCAACTCGATTCATCAATGCTCCACCTCGAGCGCCAGTCGTATTAAACCTTGGTCTATTTTTTACATTTCGCGTTATGTGTATCGCACCCTTAAAGAAACCTTTTTTCCAGTTCTCGAGATGAGAGCGCCGGTGGCAGCTACGGCGACATTACTGCCGTCATTATCAACCCACAGTTATAACGCACCTGCCACCAATTTTATAGCACCAACGTTATTACTGGCGGCCGTGTTAATCAAAGCCTTGCTGAATTTGCGTCAGCACCGCACCTGCCAACAATAAAAAATAACACCTCGAAGGATCGAATTTACCACATCAAGGATGGCCATTGAATTTTTGAGGAATACCTGCCATGCCTTACAAACCTCCTTATACCCTCATTACCGGCGCTGGTCTTGGCACTTGTTATTCTTCACTGACGCAAATTGGTCCTCTTCAACCCAGTGTCGGTGTTGGATCTGCGGCTATTCAACTTTATGCCAATGTGACCACCGGCAATTTAGTGGTCCGGGATCACGTACTCACCGTGATGGACGTCAATGGGCCGATAGAATTTAGCTATATTTATAACAGCAAAGCCGCAACGACGGCGACGCTGTGGCGTTTTGCGGTTACTCGTCGCTTACTCCTCATGCCATCGATTACGCGACCTTTTGGTACCGAAGCTATCTTGCAAGAAGTGGATGGCCATGAAACACGTTATGTTCAAAGCCCAATCATGGCAACCTATTATTTTGCGCCCGGGCACGCCAACGGCACTCCCTACCTTTGCTATAACTATCAGAAAACGCGTTGGGAACACTACCATCCTGGCACAGGCGACGTCGACTATTATGACAATCAAGGTTTAATGCGTTCGCATTTTGATGGTCGAGGACAGGAAACCACCTATGAATATCAACAAAATGAACTAAGCGCGGTTGTCGGTCCTAGTGGTTGTCGTTATGAGATTCACGGCTTTGGAACAAAGGCGCGCACCCTATGTATTATTCACTCAAACAACCACCCTGTTGCCTTACAGCAATACCTGTTTGATGACTTAGGACGCTTAAAAACCACTCGCATTCTTACCTATAAAAATAAATTAAGCCAAGATTACGAAATAAACTACGCCTATATAGGCTATTACCCCGTGCTTAGCACGATCAGTCAAACTGATACAACCTGTGTACATTTCAAATTTGACGAACCATCCTCAGCAAAAAATCGATTAACCGATATTTCTGTGGGCAATAGCCCCTACAATGGCTTTAGATTTTCTTATCCCAACCCGGCGAGAAATCAGCCAGGCGTCGACATCATGGCTAACAATTACGGCAAAGTTAGCTTGCTAGTGGATTCAGAGGGACGCTTAAGTCAATTTATTGAAGACAATTTACGTAATAATGACATAGCTTACAAAGCTGTTAGAGATACGACACATTATCAATACGCTAAAACCGGTCAACTCGAAACTATTATTCACCCAGGGGGTGGAATAGAGACTTTTAAAAATGAAGTCTATTATGGTTTATTGCTAACGCACAGCCAGCCTGATGGCCAAGTGACTGAATTTACCTACAATACGCGCTATGCAACACCCAAGTGTGTCAGCAAAACCCTTAAGTCCGCTGATGCTAAATTTACGCCACTCACGACACGTTATGTGTATGACCCTGATTTTGATGACTTGCATTTAGGTCATGTGGTGTTACGGTTTATCATTAGTCCAGAAAATCGCGTGGCAGAACATCGCGTCAACAACGGTGGCTTGATCACCTCTACGCGCACCTATCTGAACGACGCTTTTCTATCGCTTGCCAAAGCGCCAGAAATACACGAAATGCGCGAGTGGGTCGCACAATTAAAAAATGTAGGCGCGATTAGTTTACGTGAATTTCTTAATAATCCGTACGGCCAACAGCAACGCATTCGGCATTATGGCGATATCGATGCCAATGGCTGTGGCATTCCTAATGATCACCAAAGTGAAGAAGAATTTCTCTATCAAGACTCCGTCCATTGGTATCGTCATCGAGTCCGTCTAGGGCAAGATCAACTCGCCGTTACATTACACGAGCATGACGAACTCGAACGTATCGCGCAAGAAACCGATGTATTAGGCACGTCAAGGCAATACAGCCATAACGATCGCTTGGCCGAATATGCTGTGACGACGCGCGGCGCTGATGCCACACAAACGCATGTATTGCTCAACAAATACGATGACAAAAGCTTAGTGCAGTATAGTCAAGAAACGATTAGCACGACAAATGCCGCTGATCAACGTAGTAACACCGAAACGCGATTAACCCAGTACCGATATGACAGCAGCGGTCATCCCATCGTCACCATCTCAGCCGATAATCGCCAGTGCCTTAATTTCTGGGACTGCCAACAACGGCTGATTTTATCGATTTCAGCGACCTTTTTAGTAACGCTTACCGTCCATGAGCGCAATCTCAATTATCAAAGTACAGCACGCCCTAGTCAGCCCATTACTGTAGTCCCGAACTCTGACGGCTTACCTTATGGCTGGAATGTCTATACTAAAGCAGTGGGATTATGTCAAGCCGCCGACACGCGTTATGCTTACCTTTTTTTCGATCAAAGTCAGCGCACCCGCTATGCTGTCGATGAAGAAAATTATTGTGTCGAATCGATGTACGATGCTGCCGATCGCTTAATCGGCACGGTGCATTATGCCGATCGGCTCACTGCGGCTGAATTAACCGCGCTTAAAAATAAACAAGGCCTTCCGCGCTTCATTGATGCCACACGCGATCGGTGGCAATCGACCTATTTTGATGGCGATAACCTGGTCATCGGCTCTATTGATCCTGCAGGCTGGGTGACCGAAACCTTGCGTGATAGCGGTGGCCGCGCTGTTAAAACCACGCTGTACCATACCCCTGTGCGTTCGGCTAATCGCAGTAGCGATTTTAATGCGATGCGGCCAGTTTCAACGCCCAACGATGCGCACCGTTATCAATTTTACAATGCCAAAAATAAAGTGATTTGTGCCATTGATCCCAATGGTTTCATGACCACCACCGATTATTATGCCAATGATTTAATCAAATCCACCCTTACTTATTATCAAAAAGTTAACCGTGCCTGGCTCGATAATCCTCTCGGCACACCGCCCACGCCGACGCCCGATTCTGAAGATGCCAGAGAGGATTTCACCTATAACGCCCTGGGTCAATTACTAAACTCTGAGCACAGCAATCAACGCAAAACGCAACGCGAATACGATTCCTTGGGGCAATTGATCCAGCAAAGTCAGTTTGATAAAAGCATTGATTTAACCAAAAACACTCAAGCCGATGTCATTCGTGGCAAGCGTAGCCAACGCGACGGGTGGCAGCAAATCGTTCAGCAAACCAATCCCTTTATCGCCCAAAAAATGCTGATTATCGACTGGGATCCCAACTTAACGCCCGAACAAAAAAAGATCGCCATTAGCGCCTTGTGGCTCAATGAAAGTACCCGTAATAACTTTGATCCGGTGACCGGCTTACTGTGTTCTATTCTCAATAGTCTCAATGCTCGAACACTTTTTTATTACGATAATGAACGCCGATTAGTGCTTAGCCTCGATGCTTTAGGCAAAGCCATCGAACACACCTACACACCCTTTAGTGAAATTGCTACGACTCGAAATTATTTTAATCATATTCCACTCTCGACCCTAAACACGCTGACCGGCGGTTTCATGAACGATGCGGTGCGAGCGTTATTAATCCATAACGATGAAGATTTGCTCGATCAATTTGTCTATGACCGCCGTGGCACGGTGATCAAACACACAGATCCGGCCGGCTTTGTCAGCGAGTTTACGCCCAATGCCTTCAAAGAAATTGAAGTCGAAAAATTGCCAGTAAATAGCACGGAACCTAGCTTAACCATTACCCACACCTTTAATCCGCGCGGCCAAGCAATACGCACGGCGCGAAGGGCCGGCGATGTGGAAATAATCACTACCACTGAATTTGCCAATCCCCATGCTCAGATGACTAAACACACTGATGCCGAAGGCGGCGTAAAAACCTTCGATTATG
>CANCKG010000060.1 GCA_947378515.1 Gammaproteobacteria bacterium
CCTGGTAAACGCTACACGAAAAAACACCCGATTGTTTCAACGCTTCAGCTCGCACGCCACGATACAAGCTCGCTTGACGTTTACCATGATCGCGTTCTTGGGAGTCAATAAAAGCCATCGTTAATTCATACGCTTTTTCTCGCATGGAGCCTTTGGCGTCTTTGAGTTCTCTTTTGATATCTTCTGGCGTACTAATATTCCGAAGATTCAGCAAATGATTTTGAAAAAAACTGCTATTCCCCGCGACCAATGCTTCATATACCGCTTTAAACACCGGGACAGCTTCTCGAGGTATATCAAGTCCTTGGTTTAAACTCACAGGGTATGATGATTCTTTTGAACCAAGCCTTGCAGCAGAATTAACGAGGGGTATATTTACTGCCGGTGCGCCAACTAAAGGAGCTTGAGGCACAGGTTCGCGATTAATGCGAACTGCTGGTATTGAAGAAGCTGCACGTGCTGGTGAAAAGAAAGACCTTTCGCATGATATTACTTGCGTTTGCTTTTTTGAACCAAGCCTTGCAGCAGAATTAGCCTGTGGCTTATATACTGGTGGTACAAATACCGCCGCACTAGGTAATGCGACAGCTGCGTTAACAGAAAGATTGTTAGTGTTTTCTTTAGGGTTTTGAGAGGATAGAAATGAAGCCACTCTTGGTGGCATTAGTGGTAGATCATCCATTTCATCTATTTTTGGGCCACCATTGCCTGCCATTGTTAGATGTTGGGGAATTCCTTCGCCGAGTGGGTTCACCCGAGTTTTACCAAGTTCACTAAGAGAAGTATCCTCTATGCTAAACACTTGCTCGAGTTGAACGTCATTGTCGGTGCTGATGTTTGTTGATTTATTTTGGGCGTAGGCAGCTAGTTTTGCTTGTTTCTTAGCGTGAAAATCCGCCTCAAATTTTTCTAATGCTAAAGCATCATTAACATTCATTTCACCTTTATGAGGATCCACCCCTCCTTCTTTACGTATTTCCCCTAAGTCCAATTCATTATTATGCAAGTTTGAAGCTGCCATAAGTGTCACCCTCTCTATAAAATTGAACAGTCAATTAATTAATTGCTGACAGACATGATAAAAGAAATGTACTTGAATATGAAGATGCGTTCAGTGATTTGTGCGTTTTAAACAGGATTTAAAGGCTAAACTTAGTGTGTTTTTCGCCAGCTTTTAGCCCGAGTACTGATTTTTTCTAATGCCAGATAAATCACCGGCGTGATAAAGAGTGTCAATAATTGCGAGGTTAGTAAGCCCCCCACCACCGTCAAGCCCAAGGCGCGCCTAGCATCTGCACCGGCTCCTAGGGCAAAGGCAATCGGGATTGCTCCCATGAAAGCGGCAAAGGTCGTCATCATAATCGGCCGAAACCGAATCAAACACGCTTGATAAATAGCGTCGTGAGGGCTCATTCCTTGATTGCGTTGCGCATCAAGGGCAAAATCGATCATCATGATGGCATTTTTTTTAACGATACCAATCAACATCAATAAGCCGATAAAACCGTAAATATCCAGTGGCACTTGGCAAACAATCAACATCAACAATGCGCCAATCCCGGCGGTCGGCAAGGTGGATAAAATCGTCAAGGGATGAATAAAGCTTTCATAAAGTACGCCCAGAATAATATAAATCATCATGATCGCCAAGGCGATTAGCGTACCAAAACCTCGCAACGAATCCAAAAAGGCTTGGGCATTGCCTTGAAAACTCGCTGTAATTGATGTAGGCAACTGGCTATGCTGCAGGAGCGCATTGACACTATCGACCGCCGTACCCAACGAGACACCTGGTTTGACATTAAAAGATAAGGTTACCGCTGGCAATTGATTTTGATGATTGATCGATTGTGGGCCAACGTCTTGTTTAAAGCGTGCTAAGGTGGATAGCGGTATCAATTGACCACTGTCATTGGCAACGTACAGTTGATTCAAGACATACATCGATTGTTGAAATTCCGGCGCGACCTCTAAAATCACTTCGTATTGATTATCGGGCGCGTAAATCGTCGAGATTTGCTGAGTACCCAACGCACTGGCGAGGGTATTTTCAATCGTCAGCATACTCACGTGTAAACTCGCCGCTTTATCACGATCAACGGTGGCTGTCACCAGCGGATTGGTCATTTGCAAATCAGAATTAGCGTCGCGAATCACCGCCAAGTGTTTTATTTTAGCCAGCAAGCTTTCAGATACGGCAAATAATTCAGGCAAATCTGCGCCTTGCAAGCTTAACTGATAATCACTCTTTGAAGGACGCGCGCCCACGACTAAGGCCGGAGTTTCTTGCAAATACACTTTAACGCCAGGAATGCCATTAACACTCGCGCGCACTTGATCGATCACCACCGACGCTTTGGGTCGTTCACCATTGGGTTTTAAACGAATATTGAGTTTGCCTGAATTGCCATTGCTAATGGAAGCCGAGACCGATGCAACACTCGGATTTTTTTGTAACGCGTCACTGACTTGAATGGTTAAACCAGTCATCGCAGTAAAAGACGTATCCAGCGCGACATCGATGGTCCCTTTAAGCAAACCGGTATCTTCTGCTGGAATAAATCCTTTGGGAGTCACGATAAATAAAACCACCGTTAACACCATGGTGCCGAGCCACAGCCAAACAACGACGCGACCGTGCGCTAAACACCAGGTCAATAACCGCTGGTAATGGTGCCGCCACGCTATAAAATAGCGTTCAAAGCCATCTAAAACACGGTTATGGATGACGGTTAAGCGCACCGTTCGACTCGCCATCATCGGCGTCAGTGTCAATGAAATAACCGCTGAAATCAAAATCGCGATCACCACCGTCACCGCAAATTCATGCAATAACCGGCCTAATAAACCGGGCATAAATAACAAAGGAATAAACACCGCGACCAAAGAGAGTGTCATTGATACGATAGTAAAACTAATTTCTTTAGAACCTTTTAACGCGGCTTCCAAAGGCGATAAACCTGCTTCTAAATGGCGCATGATGTTTTCAAGCATCACAATCGCATCGTCGACAAAAAAGCCAACGGATAACGCTAAGCCCATCAACGAAATATTATCGATACTAAAACCTTGCCACGCCATAAAGGCAAAAGTACCGATAATCGTCACGGGCAGCACAATGCTCGGAATAAGGGTCACAGAAATATTTTTTAAAAATAAAAAAATCACTAAAATCACTAATACCGATGCTGAAATAAGATTCCACTGCACTTCTTGAACGGAAGCTCGGATCGATTGCGAACCATCATAAAATTCGGTTAAGGTAATTTCAGCCGGTAATTGTTGCTGGAATTTTGGCAACAATTGTTGAATCGCATCGACCAAGGCAATGGTATTTACCCCCGGTTGACGGCTGACGGCTAACATGATCGAGCGATTTTCATCTAACCAACTGGCGCCTTGGTTGTTTTCGACACTATCGATGACCTCTGCAACTTGATTTAAACGAACCGGTACGCCGTTACGATAAGCAATAATCAAGGGTCGATATTGCTCAGCATTGAATAATTGCCCATCGACAGTCACAGTTTGAATTTGTTTAGTACCCATGATCGTGCCGGTCGGTAAATTGACATTGGCATTGCTAATCGCCTTGGTCAATTGATCAAAACTGATATTAAGCCCAGCCATTACTAAGGGATTGGCTTGAATTCGCACGGCAAATTTTTGCGAACCATTAACATCGACTTGCGCGACACCAGAGATCATCGAAATTTGTTGCGCTAAACGCAATTCAGCGTATTTATCAACGCTGACCATCGGCAAGACTGGCGAACTTAAGGCAATAAATAATATCGGTGAACTGGCAGGATTCAGTTTTTTATACGTCGGTGGATTTTGCATCGCTTGCGGTAATTTTTTTTGCGTCTGGGTGATCGCCGCTTGCACATCTTGGGCGGCACCATCGATATTGCGATCCAAATCAAATTGCAGGGTAATTTGGCTTTTACCCAAGGTACTGCTGGAAGTCATGTTATTGACACCCGAAATGGTGCCAAAATTATTTTCAAGCGGTGTGGCAACGGCGGCGGCCATCGTTTCTGGACTGCCGCCCGATAGGCTGGCGCTCACCTGAATGGTTGGGAAATCGACATTCGGTAGCGCGCTAACTGGCATACTGACATAACCAATCACGCCTAATACCATCAAGCCACAAACAATCAACGTCGTTGTGATCGGTCGACGAATAAAGATTTCAGAAATATTCATATGTTACAGTTAATTTGCCAAACATTTATTAATTTGTTCAGCGACAGTCGCGCTTAAATTATCAATCAATAAAATCTTGTGCAAGGCACTGCGTTGTAAGACCGCGGCTGAATCGGTAAAACGGCGCCACTGACTCAGTGGTTCGACTAAACGTGCGGCAATCAAGGGATTAAGGCTATCTAACGCGATAATTTGGTCGGCTAAAAATTCATAACCCGCGCCATCGGGCCGATGAAAACCAGTAAAATTGTTACTAACAAAAGCACCAATCACAGCGCGAACTTTATTGGGGTTTTTTAAATCAAAGTGAGGGTGTTGCATCAATTGAATCACTCGATCTAGGGTATCTTCACGTGGAATTGTCGCTTGAATGCTAAACCATTTTTCAAGCACTAAATCTTCATACTGATAACGTTCATAAAAATCCGTTAATAACTGTTTGGCCCCACCCTCTGTTCCGTAATGCACCATGACGGTCAGCGCATTAAAACGATCGGTCATGTTATCGGCGGTGCGATATTGCGTTTGACAAAGCACACTGCCATCGACTTTATTCACTAAGCTAATGTGTTTTAAACACGTCGCTTTCAAAGCCCTAGCACCTACTTGGGTGGGTATAAAAGCATAAGAATCAACTGCTCGGCTAAGATTTTCATAGGCCAACACGAATTCATCAAACAATCCTTGCGCTAGAGTATTTTCCAATAAATGCCGCTCGTGGATAGCACGATGGCTATCGATGAGTGCATGTTGCTCAGCAAATTCTCGCGCCGTTGGGACAGTCAGTAGCCGCGCCTTTAACGCATCATCGACACTGCGATCATTGAATGCAAAATGTAACGCCGTTAACCATTGTTTTAAATCCGCCACAGTGTGTTTGGACGCTAGTGAATAACACACATTGATCGCAGCCGCAAAGCGGTTGTAGGGATCGACATCAAAACGTAACAAGCTTAAATATTGACTGAGGGTATAAGGGTAATGGCAATGAACGGGGGCTGAAAATCGCCGCAATAAGGATGGGATAGGTCGACTGCTAATCGCTTCAAAAACAAAGCTTTGTTCATGACGATCTAACACCAAGACTATTTCACGCGACTTTTGACCATCTAAGGTAAAAGGATTCCCTTTCTCACTCAATAACCCTAAGCAAATCGGAATGACTAAGGCTTCTTTCGCTAAGCCATCTACCGTAGGGGCAGTGTGCTGTTTAACGGTCAGTGTATAGACTTGAGTAGCCGCATCGTAATGGTCTGTCACCTTAAGCGTCGGTGTGCCGGCTTGCGCATACCAGCGCATAAACTGCTGATAATCAGTATTATTCGCGCTTGCATGTGCATGAACAAATTCATCACAGCTAACTGCCTGCCCATCATATAAGTCGAAATACTTATCCATACCGGCACG
>CANCKG010000061.1 GCA_947378515.1 Gammaproteobacteria bacterium
AATAACTGTGTTAGGCACTTGTTTTATTTTCAGTGATACCTTCAGTGATTTTTTCTTGACGATTTTGACAGGCGTCGATTTCACCACCGGCTCACTTACTGGTGATGATTCAGGATCTTCCAGCTGAATGCCAAACAGTTCCGCTAAATCATCGTGATCAATGTCGGTCGCATTATCGGTGGTAGTCCATGAAGCCTGGCTTGCCGCGCTGATGAGTTCAGATTGATTGGCTTGGCGCAAGATAAATAACGCATCGGGTTGGTGATCGAGTCTGGCGCCGACACCATAAAGCACTGCCGCGACATGTTTACACATCACCGCCCAATCAGGGCACGAGCACGCTAAGTCAATATCGTTATGTTTGGGGAATAAGCCGGCTTCAGCATCGCATAATTGTGCCATCACTCCAGCTGATAATTGTCCTTGCAGTAATTCGATTAACGAATCTATTTTACCGGCGCAATTTTGCACGATCGTTTGCCATTGCATGGCTTGTACTGGTTTTATTTTGATTTGCACTTGATAGAGAGACGATCCACTGACCTGCGCATGAATTTCACCCGGGGCAATCGTTAAGTCAATGATCGAGCCATTGCGGGCATAAGTACGGCCACGCGGCAGACGATTGTCATAATCGCTAAAATTTTCTAAATGGTCGCACCACGCCTTACCCCAAAAAGTGGTGGCGATTTTACGGCCTTCAATGATGACCGGCTCGGTCGTTTTGCCGGATTTTTTTAAAGTCGCGACGACTTTTGCCGCATTACGTCTACGTGTTGCGACCGATACATAAGGGGCGAAGCCACCATTCCAACTCATAATGAATCCTCTTGGCTATTGAGCATTACGCGATGGATGTCCAGGCTTACCATCGAGAGCAATGCGTCATTGGATAATTCGGTTAATACGACTTCATTATTCGAACCTAAGATATCGTCCGATAAAGTTTTTTTGGTGTTTAATAATAGCTCAATTTTTTCTTCGATGGTGCCGAGGCATAAAAATTTATGGACCATCACTGGATTTTTTTGGCCAATGCGAAAGGCGCGATCGGTCGCTTGGTTTTCAACCGCCGGATTCCACCAGCGATCGAAGTGAATCACATGGGCGGCATGCGTCAGGTTTAAGCCAGTGCCACCGGCTTTCAGCGATAACACAAAAAATGGCGGACCCTGTGGTTGTTGAAATTGCGCTACACGGTTGCTACGCTCTTTGATGGGTGTTTGGCCATCGAGCGTTAAGCCCGGTTGCTTGAAAATAGTACTTAAAAAATCACTTAAAGCGGGAATGATTTCACGAAATTGGGTGAAGACCAACACTTTTTCGTGTTTAGCTGAAATGACGTCACATAGGGCTTTGAGTTGGATGAATTTGCCACTTAAATTCGGCTCAAAGCTGCCATGACCTAACCATTGACTGGGGTGATTGCAAATTTGTTTGAAGCGCATCAGGTACGATAATACCAAGCCGCGACGTTTGATACCCTCGACGTGTTGTAATTGCTGGGTCAATTGTTCGACCGATTGTTGATAGAGTTTGACTTGAGCGGTACTCAAACTGCAATAACTGAGTATTTCAGTTTTGGCTGGCAAATCGGAGATAATTTTTTTATCGCTTTTCAAACGCCGCAAGATGTAAGGTGTCACTAAGCGTCTCACCGCACCACTAAAATGAGCAGGATGGGCAGTTTTTTGTTTGCTATACGCACTAAAGGCTTTGCTGGCGCCGAGTAAGCCTGGGGCAATAAAGTCGAACAAAGACCACAGGTCGATCAAACTGTTTTCGATCGGTGTGCCGGTTAAGGCAAAGCGGACCTGACTCTTGACATTTTTTAAGGCCCGGGTTTGCCTCGCAGTTGGGTTTTTGATCGCTTGAGCTTCATCTAAAATGACGATATCCCATGTCGTGGCTGCTAGCCAAGCTAACCTATGAAAAGTGCCATACGTGGTAATCACTAAGTCAATGTCTGTCAGGAGTGGCGCAGAAGCAGTTCGCGTTAGCGAACCGTGAGCGATATAGACGTTTAAACTAGGTGCAAAACGGGCTAATTCTGCTTGCCAATTACCCAGTAATGACGCAGGTATGACTAATAAATGCGGTTGAGTGGGGTTTGTGCGGGCTTTGACTAATAATAATAAACCTATCACTTGAATGGTTTTACCAAGGCCCATGTCATCGGCAAGGCAACCCCCTAAGCGTAATTGATACAACCACCATAACCACATCACGCCTTTGTTTTGGTAAGGACGCAACGTGGCGTTTAAGGATTTCTTTAACAGGGTGGCTAAGTGGGTCTCGAGTGCTTCGGGTTGGCGTAATTGATTTAATGCTTGTTTTAACCATTGGCCTTCGATGACAGTTGACCATTCAGTAAGCACTTCAGGGCTAAGATCGCCGCTTACTTTGCTAGTACCCGCCAATAAGCGCAAACCTTCGGCAAAACTTAAGCCATCTTGTTTGACATGCTGCTCTAGACTGCGCCAATGCTTTAAGACTTGGTTTAATTGGGTCGCATCGATTTCGACCCACTGACCTTTAAGATAAACCAGCGATTCAGAACAGGCTAACAGTTCTTTTAATTCAGCAGAGGATAAGGTGTCACCATTTGGCAGCGCAATTTGGACATCAAAATCTAATAAAGCAGCTAAGCCAACTTGACTGCTGGCTTTAGCGCCTACTGTGACATTGACGCCGACCTTAGCGGGTTTTTGCCACCAATTAGGTACGCGAATTATCACACCAGCGGCTTCGCATTGGGGGATGGCGCGTAAAAATTGATGGGCATCGTGAGCATTCCAGGCCAGGGCTTTGAAAATTTGGCTAGAATCCACTAATTGCTTGATGAATGAATTGTGTTCGGCAGCGCGTTGGACAGGTAATAATAAGCTTAGTAAGGCGGCGTGTTGGTCTAAGCCGGCGGTGTTTTCTAGCGCTTTACTCAAAGGTATATGCAGTGGTTTGGTGTTCACGTCTAGGCGGGTGGTATAGGTCGCTAAAAAAGCAAACGGTAGCGTAGGGTGATTTTTATTTTCCGCTAAGTGAAAGCATACCCGACCCACTGTACTCCAGGCATGATGAAACGTTGCTAAGTACGCTGTTAAATTGCCGTTAAATGGCATTAATTCACGTTGAATGGTTTTTAACAAGCCTTGCCAAAGCTGATTTGCGACGTCGAGATTAAGATATTCACAGCCGCGCATAAAAGGTGCTTGTTGAAGCCACGCTTGGATCGCTGCTTGGGGTAAGGCTAATGCCAAAATAGCATGGTCAGAATGGGTGTGACGGCACAATTCACTGATAAATAATTGTGCAAATGCGCGCCAAAAAACCAGATTCACTGGCAAGGCTTCGCTAGAAGCTATTAATCCTAAGTGCAATAAATCGAAACTCGGGTCATCACTAAAAAAACGTGTTTGCAGGAGAGCTTCGTCAGGATCGTAATAGGCATATAACAGACCTTCTGGCGCTAAAGCGAAGGCGTTGAAAGGCTCGAGGTTTTGCTTAGCTGGGGCTTTAGTCATAAGGTCTGGCGTTATTAAGTGTAATCAATCGTAAAGGCAGGGAATATTGAAGAGTATAAACCAGGCTTTTAAACTGCTAAAACTCTTCTCAACGCCTCGAGACGGGCTGCCAGCATGGCGTCTTTCACGGCAGGAATGGTTTTATGAGTGATGGTGGCGGTGGGCTTCGCTGTTTTGACAGCTTTGATTAAGGGTTTAAAAAATTCGACCAGATTTAGTGTGCTATCCGGTTGAATTAAACAGGCTTCGGCGGCGGCGACAGCGGCTAAAAAACGTTCTGGCCGGCGTAGTGAATCGGTGGCTGCGAGTAACGCGAGTAAGGCTTCAGGAGCTAATGTTTTAGCGCTTTGAATAAGGGCGTGATATTTCGCTGTCAGTAGGGCGATATCACGGTATTGAGCGCTCACTTTATAGCGGTCACATACTTGCTGCAGTGGTATTAGTGAAGCGGTTGCCGTATCGTTTTGGGCTGGCCAGTTGTTAGGTGTTAAACACGCTTTACCCAAGCTATGGCATAAAGCGGCAAAGCGTATCTCGGGATCTGAACTCACCAAACAGGCATTGTTTAAACTGAGTAAGGCATGGGAACCACTGTCTATGTAGTGGGTGGGTGATAATTGGCTCGGAATGCCAAATAAAGCTTCGAGTTCGGGAAATAAAATCGCTAAAGCCCCACAATGCCTAAGGGTCCGAAAAAACTCTTCGGGATGCGCTTCGCCCAACGCTTTTTGCGTTTCTTGCCAAACGCGTTCAGGCACCAGGGCGTTTAATTCACCGGCGCGCTGTAAAGCCGTCGCTAATTTCAATGTCTCTGGTGCGATGCTAAAACCCAAATGTTTAAATTGGGCGGCAAAGCGAGCCAGGCGTAATACCCGCACGGGATCTTCGACAAAGGCGGGTGATACATGGCGTAAAATCCCCTGTTCCAAATCAACCTGGCCACCGTAAGGATCGATAACTAAGCCTTCGGCAGTTTCAGCCATAGCATTAATGGTGAGATCGCGCCGACTCAAATCTTCTTCGAGGGTAATGTCAGGGCCGGTGTGAAAGCTGAAGCCTTGATAGCCGCGGGCAATTTTAGTTTCGGTGCGCGCTAGGGCATATTCTTCGTGACTTTGGGGATGCAAAAAGACTGGAAAATCTTTGCCAACAGGCGTGTAACCTAGGTCCAGCATTTCTTCGGGGTTGGAATCAACCACGACGTAATCGCGTTCTTTGATCGGCAGCCCTAAGAGTCGATCACGAACGGCTCCACCTACCAGGTAAATATCCATGTTTTATAGCCTTGTCATACGCAGGAAGCTTTAACGGTAATTTCTATGCGTCGATTAGCGGCAGAACCAGTCACGGTCGCATTATCGGCGACAGGTACGCGGTCTCCGTAGCCGACCGCATATAATTGCTCGGCTGGAATGCTTTTTACCCATAAATAAGTCAATAAAGCCCGCGCTTGCTGTTCAGAAGTCAGTAGATTTTGCTGTGGATCGGCGACGTTATCGGTAAAGCCCATGATTTTCATCTTAGCGGGACCGTATTTTTTCAGCAATAACACTAATTGATCTAAATTGGGGTAAGTGCTCGGTTTAAGACGCGGTGAGCCTAAGCGAAAAAAATAATCGGTTGGCATGACTACGGTCAAGCTATTACCATCGGGTATTAAATTGATATGCAGTCTAGTAAATTGAATGAGAATTTTATTGGTGATGATAGGTGTGCTAGCAACGGCTTTAGGGCAAGCTTGAGATTGAAATTTTGGGGCGGCGCTACAACCTGTTATGAACAAAGTTAGCGTGAGCGCTAGTGTTAAGTCAAAGATTTTACGCATGGGTCAAGTCCTTGGAAGATGGCATGAGTATAGCATAAGCTTATCGAGCTAAACTTAGGCGTTAAAGTGATTCACGTCCCATAAAATAACATTGAGGTAATATTTTATGGCGGGGTCTAGGACTTGATAGATCCCTTGTTCATCGCGATAGACCAAGTCTTTTTCTAGTAAAACTTCTACTGCTTGTTGTGCACTGGAAGCGGAAATTTTTATAAGAGTGGTAAATGTGGTGGATTGTATCGTCTTACTAGGCTTTTGTGCGAGTGC
>CANCKG010000062.1 GCA_947378515.1 Gammaproteobacteria bacterium
GCGCAGGCTACCGATAGGCATGCAAACGCGATTTATTGTCTGAAGCCGTACCTCGATTTTCGAGCCGCTGAGCGGCAACGAATACAAATAAAAAGGCCTCCATCGCTGGAGGCCTTGGTATGACTGGTGCTGTTGGCCGGAATCGAACTGGCGACCTACTGATTACGAATCAGTTGCTCTACCAACTGAGCTACTTCGGCGTGGTAACACGCAAGAATTTAATAAAATATGGCGGAGAGGGTGGGATTCGAACCCACGTGGGGCGTTAACCCCCAACCGATTTCGAGTCGGTGCCATTGTGACCGCTTTGAGTACCTCTCCTAACACTTTATAAAACACTCAGAACAACGAGCCGTATAGAATACCGTGATATTGATCTTTCTGCAAGCTTTAGACGCAACGATAACGATGAAACAGTGCACAAAAATAAACGCTAGCATATTGTTTAAAATTTAAGCAAACATTATTGACAACAAGCTGGGCAAGACTATCAGCAATGTACTGATAACTTACCCACAGCTTAACCCACAGTCTTTGGGGGTAAGATGCATCTAATTAAGCACTCACCCTACGCACACAACGCACCGATAATTGAAAGTCTTTAGCCATGGGCAATTGCGCACTGGCATCACCTTCAACAAAATTCTGCACCCAGGAATTGCCGGCATTTATTTCTGTCGAACTCCAATAAGCCCCCGACAAATCGCCTAAGCCGTAAGGTGTTAGTACCACATTGGTAACGATATTAGCAACCCCTTGTTCGCAATTAGCATGCTCTGCAGTAGGCCCCATTTCACAAATACTGGGTAAATACCAATGACTATAACAAATAGCACCCGCTTGACACGGCGAATGACCGACAGCATCAATCGTGTAAGTCGCACATAAATTGGCAGCATTCAATTCAGTTGCGTATTTTGCATGGATTTTTGCCGTATCCATAACACCATTAACCAAACTCGTTGCTTTGGTGACAGCGTTTGCACCTTGGTGCCAAGCTATTTGCGTACCATTATCGGTGAGTGCCATCGTAGAGGCATCAACGCTTTGATGCGCAGAGATGGAATCATTCAAGGCAAATACATAGCCTTGCTGATAAACACTGCCAAAGCCAAGTACGGTGATTGCCGTTGTCAACTCAGGGGTATCAATGCCTTGCACGCGAAGCACGCTCGGTTTTTGCGTAGTACCCGCAGCAGCGCTCGGCTTAGCCCCTGGATGAATCGTCAATTCGCACGTGCTACCTGCTTTCATATCACCACAACTCGCTGGTGAAACTCTCGAGCCTGCCGGCAACGCTGGCACCAAGGTATATTTCACTTGTTTTACCGCCGTTGTGGCCGTAATGGTAATCACCCGATTAAAACCACCGACCTTCAAAGCCAAGGTAGTCAATGATAGCCTAAGTGGTGGTGCATTTTTTTGCACTACCGGTGGTTTACTGCAGGCGACTTCTAGCGTTAACGTCGCCAACAACAACACTCTGACAAGCCATTTTTTCATGTGCCATATCCTTAAAAAAGACCTAATGTATCCATTCAGCCCCCATCGCTGCCAGTCGCCACAGCTAAGCTTTTACGAAAGATAAAAGAAACGTACTAAATAGGTACCACCTAACGTATTATTGTGCTTGATATTGCAAACAAGCGCCGATAAACTGACTAAATAAAGGATGACCATCACGCGGATTAGAAGTAAATTCCGGATGAAACTGACAACCAATAAACCACGGATGCGTCGGCAACTCCACCATTTCCACCAACAAGCCATCAACCGATCGACCCGATACGATTAAACCTGCTTGTTCAAAGGCCGCTACATAGTGATTATTCACCTCATATCGATGGCGATGACGTTCGCGAATTTGTGCTTGTTGATAGACGTCACGCACCAAACTATTTTCCTTGAGTACACACACTTGACCTCCTAAGCGCATCGTACCGCCAAGATCCGAATGTTCATTACGCGTTTCCGTGCTTCCCGTCGCATCTTGCCATTCACTGATTAAGCCCACGACTGGATGAGGGGAGTTTTTAGCAAATTCCGTACTACTGGCATCGCTCAAACCTAAAACATGGCGGGCAAATTCAATCAAGGCAATTTGCATGCCTAAACAAATCCCCAGATAAGGAATCTTATGTTCACGCGCATACTTAACCGCTAAAATTTTCCCTTCCACGCCGCGATCGCCAAAACCACCAGGTACTAAAATCCCCGTGACATGCCTTAATGCTGCCACCCCATTGGTTTCGAGATCTTCGGCATCGACATAGTCAATTTTAATTTTGGTGCGAGTTTTTAAGCCTGCATGGGTAAAGGCTTCGATCAACGATTTGTACGAATCCATCAAGCTACCATATTTACCGACCATCGCGATTGTTACCGTATGAATGGGATTGGCTTGCGCATCGAGTACCGCTTGCCATTCATGCATATCGATGGGTTTGCTGGCTAACTGTAATTTTTCAACCGCAATTTGATCGACTTGTTGTTTATGCAATTCAAATGGAATTTGATAAATACTCGGCGCATCGATCAAACTGATCACACTACGCGCTTCAACATTGGTAAATAAGGCGATTTTGACACGTTCCACTTCTGGTATTTCCATGGTCGAACGGCAAATCAAAATATCGGGTTGAATGCCGATGGAACGCAATTCTTTAACCGAATGTTGGGTTGGTTTAGTTTTTATTTCGCCGGCGGTAGCTAAATACGGCACCAACGTCAAATGAATAAAGAGAGTTTTATTCGAGCCTAATTTCATGCGCATTTGACGAATGGCTTCTAAAAAAGGCAAGGATTCAATATCACCCACGGTGCCGCCAATTTCAACCAAAGCGACATCACTACCCTCTGCACCGACAGCAATTAAGCGTTGAATTTCATCCGTTACATGCGGAATAACTTGTACCGTGCCACCGAGATAATCACCACGGCGTTCATTACGTAACACATTGGCATAAATCCGACCGGAAGTGAAATTATTTTTTTTTGCCATCGGGACTCTGATAAAACGCTCGTAATGCCCTAAATCCAAATCGGTTTCGGCGCCATCTTCGGTAACAAACACTTCCCCGTGTTGACAAGGACTCATGGTGCCAGGATCAACATTCAAATAAGGATCTAACTTCAACATCGTAACGTTTAAACCACGCGCTTCTAAGAGGGCTGCTAATGATGCGGCTGCAATACCTTTGCCTAAAGAAGAAACGACACCACCAGTGATAAAGATATAACGAGGCATAACAGAAGGGTTCCGTTTAAATAAGACTAAACGGGAAAGGATTATAGTCTTATTTACAGGTGTTGGCGAATGGTTTTATAGGCGACTGCCTAAATAGGCTACTCGAGTAACTGCTTACAGCTAAGCCAGGCATTGATGTCTCACCATATATCTCACAAAAAATCATGGACTGCTAGGGTTTTTTATGGGATATTCTGAACACAGAAATTGACGTAAATCCGTCATGATAAAGACTTTACAAAGTAAAATAAGGCTTTGGGGAATCTGCAAAAAAAACAACGAGATGGTGGCTATAGGTGGACTCGAACCACCGACCTCAGCATTATGAGTGCCGCGCTCTAACCAGCTGAGCTACATAGCCATGAAGAGCGCGCATTTTAAAGAGCATTCACTGTCCTGTCAAGTTAAATCCTTCTTTTTAGCAACAGATGACTTACCGATCTTAGCTTCTTTACCTAATAATAACTTATGAATATTACTTCGGTGGCGAATGATAATTAATGCTGAAACCAGCAACATACTGGGTAATAGTGCCAATTCTTTTAGAGAATACACATAAAAAGGCAAGCTAATTGCCATCACAAGGGATGCGAGTGACGAATAGCGGAATAATGCGGCCATCACAGCCCATGTCAATATACAACATAGACCCAACGGTGGACTCAACGCAAAGACTACCCCCAGAGTGGTCGCCACGCCTTTGCCACCTTTGAAACCGAAAAAGATGGGAAATAAATGACCAACGATCGCAGCTAAAGCCACTAGCCCTAACCAAAATAGGCTCAAGCCTAACAAATGCCCTGCCACTACCGGTATCAACCCTTTTAAAATGTCACCCGCTAAAACGATTCCAGCGGCTTTCTTCCCTTGCGTGCGTAAGATATTAGTAGCCCCTGGGTTGCCTGAACCGACTTTACGAGGGTCTATTTGATACGTAAAACGCGCATAAATAATTGCGCTTGACAGGGATCCAAAAAAATAGCCAATGACGATTAGCAAAACAGGAGTTATCATAGTGAACTTATGCTCTGTAAATAAACGAAAGGTAGATTATAAACGAATGAACCCTAGCGCTGACAACCTAATTTGGATTGATTTAGAAATGACGGGCTTAAGCCCTTTGCATGACCGTATTATCGAGATGGCAATCTTAATAACGGACACGAAACTCAATATATTGGCTGAGAGCCCTGTATTGGCTGTTTTTCAAGACGAGACGACGATTTCTGGCATGGATGAATGGAATACTAAACATCATGGAAAATCTGGCTTAATCGAGCGCATACGCATGAGCGTCATTGATGAGAGCCAAGCTGAACAAATTATGCTAGATTTTTTAAATCAGTGGGTACCGGCTAATAAATCACCGATGTGTGGCAATAGCATCTGCCAAGATCGGCGTTTTTTGGCGAGCTACATGCCAAAATTAGAACGCCACTTCCATTATCGCAATTTGGATGTCAGTACGCTCAAAGAATTGGCCAAACGCTGGCAGCCAGAAATCGCTAAGAGTTATAAAAAGCGCAGCAAACACCAAGCACTGGCCGACATCATTGATTCAATCAATGAATTAAAGCATTATCGCTTGCATTTGTTCAACGAACATATCGCCAAACCTTTTCGTGATGCCGTGATTTGTATTGAAAAATAATCGTCATTAAACTTAGGGTAAGCTATTCTTACCCTATTACCTCTCTGCATCTCTGCATCAAGTCAGCACCTACCCACAAGGTACTTAATGTAGGCTGCCCTACCGACAATTAAAAATGTTCATCCAAATTCCTTAGCTGGCTTAAAACCCCGCCCTGAAGGTACGGTAGGAGCACCGTACCTCGGCCTACGCCTAAGGTTTCACAAGGTGCGGACTTGTTCGATTTGCACACCTCTTCCAAGTCTAAAACACTCCGGCCTAAAGGCCGAAGACTTTCTTGCTACTTATTGACTTTATGCCTTAAATTTCATTTACTATATTTCTTGGTAATTAAATCAGGATCGACATCTTTCCCTTCCAGCTGAGCAAATATCTTTAACTCTGCTAGATCTGCAAAACCACAAGGACCAGGATACGGTGGCTGAGGATTTCTAAACGTACCAAAGAGTAAATCCCAGAAAGGTAAATCAGCAAAGTTATAATATTGCGTTTTGCGCGCATGATGAATTAAATGCATTTCAGGTCGCTGAATAATATAACCCATCCAACGTGGTGTTTTTATATTGGTATGGTAAATCAAATTAATCAAGATTACCCAGAATTGAGCCCAAGCCGCACCAATAGGATCTAGGCCCAGCAATGTCACACTGACTAAAACAGTAATGGCCACCTCTAAAATATTTTCA
>CANCKG010000063.1 GCA_947378515.1 Gammaproteobacteria bacterium
AACCGCGCAAGATCCTTGAGTGGATAAGGCACCACTTCCAGCGGTTCAGGTTCATCGCCCATTAATATCGAGGGATACAATGCTTCGGCCAGCACGCAATACATACTGCCAGAAAGATAACCTGGAATAGCTGTGACTTCTTTTAAACACGTTAAGCGTTTAGCGCCATAACCTACTTCTTCTTGCATTTCACGATTAGCGGCTACCAAAGGATCCTCACCCACTTCCATGACACCTTTGGGCAAAGCCAATTCATAACGATCGGTACCGACCGAATATTCGCGAATCAATAATACCGTATCGTTATCTAATAAAGGAATGGCCATCACACTGTGAAGCGCACGACAGACCGAACGTTCAAAGGTGCGTTTTTCACCATTACTAAAACACAAATCCACTTCGTCTATTTGGAAAATATTACTGCGCGCGACTGTACGGGTCGCGCGTATTGTCGGTAAGTGAATGGCCCTAGTCATTAAAATTGGGTGCCAAAATTAAATTGGAAAAACGTTAAGCCATCGCCCGGTTGGGCATTGATCGGTCGTGCGATACTTAAGTTAAAGACCCCCACCACCGGCGCTTTCCATTCAACAGCCAGACCTGTGGAATAACGAATCGTCCCAGCATGGTTATTAGTACTCCCACCAATTGGCGCTGATGCTTCACGGGTATTATAAACGTTACCGCTGTCGACAAACCATGAGGTTCGAAGGCTATTAGGACTGATGTAATTGGGGAAAATTAATTCGGCGGTACCGTTAACCACCATATTACCACCAATCGGATTATCCAAAGAATCGATTGGCCCCAAAGTATTATTAGTAAAGCCACGAACTGAACCGACACCACCTGAATAATAATTTTGGAAAAAGGGTAAACCACTGGTACTACCTAAACCATTGCCATAACCCACACCACCTAAGGTCGACATGATGAAATCATGACCCAGAGGATAGTAGTAATGCGCGTTATAACCCACTTTATAAGTATCAAGGGCGTTACCAAAGATCGATGTCGCCACTTGGGTGTTCACACTTTGATTCAAGCCTGACGTTGGAAACATGAAGCGATCGAGGTTGTTACGATTCCAGCCTAAATTGAAGACCGATTGATTGAAGATCAAACTCGAATTGGTTGAGGCATTATAATGATTATAAAAATCGGTTACTTGAACTGACGGATCATTGCCGGCGGTAATGCGGGTATTTAAATAACCAACACCAAAGGTAATGTAATCGTTTTTAGCACTGATCGGTACGCCATAATTAACCGACAAACCAACAGTTTCTTCACCATAATTGGAAATATTGACTTCGGATGGATTGTAGCGCGTTGCAGAAAAATTAAAACCACGTGAAATACCATCAAAAGTATAATACGGATTCAAATAACCGATACTATAAGTCCGCATATACGGCGTACTATTTAAGCCTAAACTTAAGGTCTTACCCGAACCGAGCAAACTGGTATTATTGACCGAAGCATTGTAACCAAAGCCATCAGTACCGTAACTAACCCCCGCCATGGCCGTCGCTGGAGGTGCTTCGGTAATTTTGTACAACAAATCCACTTGATCCGATTTACCGGGAACGGGTTGAATTTCCGATTGAGCATCACTGATATACGCCCCTAACATGCGGATACGCTCTTCTGAAGTTTTATTTTCTTGCGTCGAGGACAAACCTCCTTCTAATTGGCGCATCGCCCGACGCAATACGACATCGGCAGTTTGGGTATTACCGACAAAATTAATATGCCGCACATAAACACGTTGGCCAGGATCGACAAAAATCGCTAAACTGACAGTTTTATTGGCATCATCAATCGTCGGCACAATACTGACATTGGCAAAAGCATAGCCTTTATTGCCCAGCGCTTCGTTGATGGCTTTTTGGGTATCGGTCACATTGGCTTTGGAAAATACTTGACCTGGCGTAATTTTAATTAAAGGCTTTAATTCAGCTGGTGTTAACAAAGGTTTACCAAAAACATTGACGCCACTGATATGGTATTGGGCGCCTTCGGTTACTTTAAACGTGAGGTAGGCATAGTTACGATCTGGCGATAATTGTGCTTGAGCAGAATCAACTTTGACGCGTATATAGCCGTGATCTAAATAATAATTACTTAACTTAGTGATCGAAGTATCTAATTTTTCACGAGAATACTGATTCGCTTTGGTAAAAAACGAAGTAATAACCGCCGTCGATAAATCCAATTGATCGACCAGCGTCGATTCATCAAAGGCATGATTACCGACAATAGTAATTTGTTCTACTTTGACGGCCCGACCTTCAGAAATGACAATCTTAACATTGACCCGATCACGTGGGGCATCGGTCACAAATGTATCGACGCGCGCATTGTAATGGCCCAATGAATAATACTGAGAAATCAAACTTTGCTTTAAACGATCCAGCGTCGCGGGTGAAAATTCAATGCCAGCAATCAAACCCGCCGTTTTCATCACTTCCTTCATCTTATCTTTATCGATCGATTCATTGCCGCTAAAGGTGATATCGGCAATCGTTGGTCGTTCAACCACATTGACCACTAACACATTGCCTTGACGATTAAGGCTCACAGTTTTGAAAAATTGACTGGCGTATAAGTCTTTAATAACGGCCGTTGATTGATCGGTGTTGAAACTTTCACCCGGCGCAACACCAAGATAACTTAACACGGTAGGTTTACTGATGCGCTCTAAACCATTAACTTCAATGGCAGAGACTGTAAAAACTTCAGGCCAAGCTGAACCAGACAATCCTGCTAATAGGGTAAGGACGACTAAACGTCGATAGGAAAAGAAAGCTGAATTGCCAGGCATGAGTATTCCAAACTAAAGTAAGGTGACTAGATAGTGTATTGAAGCATTATAGCCTAAGCTGCAATAAATACGCTGAAATTATGTCACATTTACGATGTTGGCTTTATTCAAGCCCATATCAATCGCTTGCGTCGCTAATTGATCGACTCGCTCATTATCCACATGACCACTGTGACCCTTAACCCAGCGCCAATCAATTTGATGAATAGCACAACTGGCATCTAAGCGTTGCCATAAATCTTGATTTTTAACAGGTGTGCGCGCTTTGGTTTTCCAACCACTTTTTTTCCAACCTGCAAGCCACAAAGTAATGCCTTGACGGACATATTGCGAATCAGTGGTCAAAATAATTTGACACGGTTCTGTTAAACACAACAAAGCCTCAAGAGCCGCGGTCAATTCCATGCGATTATTAGTCGTTAATCGTTCAAAGCCGCTAAGGCATTTCTCATTATTGCCACTGCGTAACAACGCCCCCCACCCACCAGGGCCAGGATTATTTCGACACGCACCATCGGTATAAATTTCTACTTGCTTCATATCAATTGTTCCATAACCTATTGCGCGGTAGAATAGCATATTCTAAAATCATCATTGCAACGCACACGTTATTGCCGCGCTAACCCACTGACTCTTTATTGACCACGCCATGCCATTCATTACTCAGATTAAAGATTTTTTACTAAACTATCAACGCGACTTATGCCAAAAACTTAGTGCCATCGATGGCGCGAAAGACTTTTCTATCGATACCTGGCAACGCTCTTCTGGCGGCGGCGGCATCAGTTGCGTATTGGAAAATGGTGCTGTATTTGAAAAAGCCGGTGTAAATTTCTCGCATATCCATGGCAGCCAGTTACCCTTAAGCGCGTCTAATCAACGCCAAGCTTGGCAAAATTTCGAAGTCTTGGGTGTGTCGATCGTTATTCACCCACTGAATCCTTATGTGCCGACCAGTCATTGCAATGTCCGATTTTTTAGCGCTACCAACGCTGATGGCGAACATCATTGGTGGTTTGGTGGTGGATTTGATCTAACCCCTTTTTATGGTTTTGTGGACGATTGTGTCTTATGGCATCAACACGCGAAAGAGGCATGCGTCAATTTTGGATCAGATATTTATCCTGCTTTCAAGAAAAACTGCGATGATTATTTCTTTTTGAAACATCGTCAAGAAGCACGTGGCATCGGAGGCATTTTTTACGACGATTTAAATCAATGGGGTTTTGAGGCTTGCTTTGCCTTTATGCAACAAGTAGCTAACCATTTTAAAGACGCTTATGTAACGATTGTCGAGCGTCGCAAAGTATTAAGTTATGGTCAAGCAGAACGTGACTTTCAATTATACCGACGGGGCCGTTACACGGAATTTAATTTATTATATGATCGTGGCACCCTGTTTGGCTTAGAATCCGGCGGTCGAACTGAATCTATTTTAATCTCCCTACCACCACTAGTCAGCTCACGTTACGATTATCAACCACCTGCAGGTAGCGCCGAAGCCTTACTGTGCAGTGATTTCTTGCCCAGTAAAGATTGGCTGCTCAACGTCTCGTGAACAACGCCACTTCATTACTGAAAGCTTTAGCGCTCGTTTGGTATTCACCTACTTTTTATACCGAAGTCTATCAAAGCTGGCGTGGGCGCATTTTTTCACTATTAGCGTTGCTGTGTATCTTAACGGGAACAGCATGTTTTATTAAACCGTTTAAAGTTATCCATGAAGTTCACCTTGCCGGCAATAGCTTACTTCAGCAATTGCCGACACTGCATTTTGATGATCATTGCTTACTTTCGATCAATACCCTGTTGCCTTACCTCATTAAATCACCTACTAGCGGGCACCTACTGATCGTCTTTGACACGACGGCCGATCAACAAAAGTTAGCAGCCTATCCCGCACTACTCTTTAGTTTTGGCTCTAGCGGTTTTTATGTGCACAACGATGCTACTCAAGCAAAACCATTGATTCAATTTACCACCTATCAAACCATCGCCCCAGTTTTGCGCAATTTAACCCTCACCCCAGAACAATCCATTCGCCTTCTTAATTACTTGATGCTTGTTATCCAAATTATACTTTATGGCTTTTCGGTATTAGCCTTATTTGCAACCAAAGCGGTCACAGGCTTACTCGCGGCGTTTATCGCCATGCCGATGGCTTTTTTTTATCGCTTACCTTTATCGTTAAGCCAGGCCTTTCGGATCGGCATTCTTGCCTTAATTCCCGCCACTTGCCTCGAATTCCTTTATAATTGCCTGTTGCTAACGGAAACAACGGAGTTACAGTTAGCCTTGAGTGCCATAAGCTTAAGCTATATTTGCTGGATTATTCGTTCCACAAAAAAACAGTTAGCCACTTAAGTCATAAAACCCTAACGAAAGGAATAATTATGCAAGATTTCAATAAAGTCGTTACCTGTTATGAACAAGCCCTAGCAGGCTTTAGTGACAATATCCAAGTAATGGTGGGTGGTTTTGGTTTGTGTGGTATTCCCGAAGGTTTGATTCAACATATTCACACGGCAGGTTTTCAAGGTTTAACGTGCATTTCCAATAATGCGGGTATCGATGATTTTGGTTTAGGGCTATGGCTAAAAAAACACCAAATCAAAAAAATCTACGCGTCTTATGTCGGTGAAAATACATTATTTGAAACACAAATGCTCGATGGTAGCCTCGAAGTCATTCTGACACCGCAAGGCACAT
>CANCKG010000064.1 GCA_947378515.1 Gammaproteobacteria bacterium
AAAAGCACTTCTTCTGGGTGAGCGGCATGAATAAAGGCTTTAACTTTATCTCGTGCTTGTTCATACAAACGTGTCGCTTCCATACTTAAATAATGGACGCCACGATGAATATTAGCGTTTTCGCTTTGATAATAATGACTCAGAGCATCGATCACGCACTGCGGCTTTTGAGTCGTCGCGCCATTATCCAAATAAATGAGCGGCTGATCATGCACGGTGCGCTGCAAAATAGGAAAATCAGCTCGTATTTTATCGATAGCAAACATAGATACTTTTCTCTTAAGCTTTAACCGCAAATAACGCACTAACCCGAGCCTTTAAAACCGGCCATTTCAGAAGATCCAATAATTCTTGATTAAAGGCTTTAATGAGCACCGCTCGGGCATCCGTGATGCCGCGCGATTTTAAATAAAACAATGCTTCATCGGATAGCTGACCAATGGTCGCGCCATGAGCACATTTGACATCATTGGCATAAATTTCTAATTCAGGCTTAGTATAAATTTCAGCCGTAGAGCTCAATAATAAATGCTTGGTATGTTGATGAGCGTCGGTTTTTTGAGCATCTTGATCGACAATCACTTTGCCATTAAAAATCAACCGTGATTGATCAAGCGCCAAGCCTTTAAAAAATTGCTCACTATAACAATGCGCGACGCTATGACTTAAACGCAAATGTTGATCGAGTTGCTGTTTCTCTTGGGCGAGGGTCAAACCTTTAACGCTACATGAAGCATGTTCACCTAAAAAGCGTTGCTCTAAATCGGTTCGCACCAAAGCGCCGCCACTTAAAAAGCTAAGCCCTTGATAAACACTGTGAGCTTGCTGATTCAAGATACAATGGTCGATATGAATCGCTTTAGGGTTATCATTAAACACCTGGTAATAAGTACCATTCGCCCGTTCAGCCAATTCCAGATGCCAAACAGCATTGGTAAAAAAAGCGGTGGTCGTTAAGCTGACATGTTCGGCGATAATGGTCGCAGCCGCATCCGCCCCTAAACGCACCACATGGCGTTGCTGACTGGTAGTAAGCGCGCCGGCATCGTCGGTTAAAAATAAACAGTGCAGCGGTTTATCCAGTTTAGTATGGACATCGATGACTAAGCCGTCTTGAAATAAAGCGGTGTTTAATGCGACTAAGCTTAGGCTTAAATCACTTTGGGCGATGAGCGTTTGAATGGCAGACTCATCAAGCCTAGCTCGCAATGCACTAACACCCTGCGGCACTGTGCAATGCTGCGGCATTAACGCGCCGTTTAAACACACCACATGGTAGCAATCGGCTAATAATAACGGCGTCAACACGGCAGGATCAAGCGTACTCGTTGGCATCAAAGTAAAGGCTTGTTCACGCAAAACCGTTAAGCGTAAATATTTCCAACTTTCAGTTTTATTCGTCGGAAAGCCCATCGCGCTAAATGCATCTATCGCTTGGTTACGCACAGGCGTTAAAGCATCTGCAGGGATATGATTAGCAAACAATTGTTGGTAATGCGTGATAGTTTTAAGCATGTAAATATTCACCACATTTTTCTAATTTTTTCGTAAAAGCGTTCTGAGTACACTTTACGCGATGGGGGATTATCAAGGGGGAGAAAGCGTGTTGTTCTCCCTCTTGATTTGCACTAGCGCGGGTTTCCCGCGCGTAAGTGCTAAAATAGCTAAGCATTGTCCAACCACCCATAACCTTGGTCTTCGAGCTTTAACGCTAATTCTTTACCACCCGAGGCGACGATTTTGCCATTGGCTAATACATGAACGAAATCCGGCACGATATAATCGAGTAAACGTTGATAATGGGTAATGACGATGAATGAACGATCAGGGCTACGCAGCGAATTAACACCATCGGCAACGACTTTCAACGCATCGATATCCAAACCCGAATCGGTTTCATCAAGGATGATCAACGAGGGTTCTAAGATTAACATTTGCAAAATTTCATTGCGTTTCTTTTCACCACCCGAAAACCCTTCATTGACGGAGCGATATAAGAAATCTTGATCCAAATCGACGGCTTTGATTTTTTCTTTAACTGAACTTAAAAAATCCATGGCATCGACTTCAGGCAAACCTTGCGCTTTACGCTTAGCATTCAAGGCGGCTTTCAATAAATAGACATTGCTGACACCGGGAATTTCGATCGGGTATTGAAAGGCTAAAAACAAACCAGCTTGGGCACGCAATTCAGGCGCCAAAGAGAGTAAATCTTGATTATGGTAAGTAACGCTGCCGCTGACTTCATAACCTTCACGACCCGCTAAAACATTACCCAAAGTGCTTTTACCCGAGCCATTTGGCCCCATGATGGCATGCACTTCGCCAGGCTTAATCGTTAAATTTAAGCCTTGTAAAATGGCTTTGTTATCGACGCTTGCATGTAAATCTTTAATGGTTAACATATAAATATATTCTTTAAATTAATTCGTAGGGGCGGGTCCTTGCGGCCCGCCCGTCAGGGTTCGGCGTTAAATCGGTGGCACAATGGCGCAATCACCCCACCGAACCTTCTAGGCTAACGCCGAGAAGCTTTTGGGCTTCCACTGCAAATTCCATCGGTAATTCGCGAAACACTTCGCGGCAAAAACCATTGACGATCAAATTGACCGCGTCTTCGGCGCTCAAACCGCGTTGCTGACAGAAAAACAATTGATCAGCCCCGATTTTCGACGTAGTCGCTTCATGCTCGACTTGCGCGGTTGGATTTTTCACTTCGATATACGGAAAAGTATGCGCACCACAGCGATCGCCCATCAACAAGGAATCACACTGGGTATAATTGCGGGCATTGGTAGCGCCAGGATTTATTCGCACCAAACCGCGATACGCATTTTGACCAAAGCCTGCCGAAATACCTTTGGAAATAATCGTACTAGAGGTATTTTTACCGATGTGAATCATTTTAGTGCCAGTATCGGCTTGTTGATAATTATTAGTGACTGCCACTGAATAAAATTCGCCGACCGAATCATCGCCTTGCAAGACCACACTCGGGTATTTCCAAGTGATCGCCGAACCGGTTTCGACTTGGGTCCAGGAGATTTTGGATTTCACCCCACGACAAGCACCGCGTTTAGTGACAAAATTGTAAATACCGCCTTTGCCTTCTTTATCGCCCGGATACCAATTTTGAACGGTCGAATACTTAACCGTCGCCCGATCCAGAGCAATGATTTCAACGACGGCCGCGTGCAGCTGATTTTCATCACGCATCGGTGCGGTACAGCCTTCTAAATAACTGACATAGGCATCATCGTCGGCAATGATCAACGTGCGTTCAAATTGACCGGTCGAGGCGGCATTGATGCGAAAATAGGTCGATAATTCCATTGGACAACGCACGCCTTTGGGAATATAAACGAAAGACCCATCACTAAATACTGCGGCATTAAGGGCGGCAAAAAAATTATCGGTATAAGGGACGATTGAACCCAAGTATTTTTGAATCAATTCGGGGTATTTTTGCACCGCTTCGGAAAAAGAACAAAAGATCACGCCCATGCTCAAGAGTTTATCTTTGAACGTGGTGGCGACCGAAATACTGTCAAAGACCGCATCGACCGCGACATTCGCTAATTTCTTTTGTTCATTTAAAGAAATACCGAGTTTTTCATACACCCGTAACAATTCAGGATCGACTTCATCTAGGCTATTTAAGGTCGGTTTTAGTTTCGGCGCGGAATAATAGACCATTTGTTGATAATCGATCTTCGGATAAGCGACATGCGCCCACACCGGTTCGACCATCGTCAACCAATGGTGATACGCTTTCAAGCGCCACGCCAGCATGAATTCAGGTTCATTTTTTTTGAGCGAAATCGCCCGAACAGTGTCTTCATTTAAGCCAGGTGGTAGGCTATCGGCATCAATATCACTGACAAAGCCATGTTGGTAATTTTGATTCAATAAAGCGGTTAATTCTGGATTTTCAGTACTCATAAGGACGACGACTTAAAGTTAACAGTAATTGAAGCAGATATATACCCATCGCATCTCAAGGTGCGATGGGTATATAACTAAAATAGTATCTATTCAGCACATTTACTACATTTTACGTAGAAGCTTGCTAGTGGCTCCTTACGCGATGGGGGATTTTAAGGTGGAGAATCGCGATTCTCCCCCTTAACATGCACTGCGTGCGGGTTTCCCGCGCACAGTGCTAAATAGATAACTAAAATAGAGCTATACCGCTCGCCATAGGCACACGTTAAATCACAAACCTCGCATCTTGAATGGCGAGCGGTATAGGTACAGACATCATATCGATCAAATAAACATTATTTAACGCACTTTCAACCGCTTGATTGATACGCTGCCAACCGATACGGCTGCCGCAGCCGCGTTCCAGCTCACAATGCTTAGCGCGGTGATTGCATTCTGTTAGGGCGATGGGGCCATCAATGGCACTAATAATTAAGGCAACAGAAATACTGTCAGGTGCGCGTGCCAATTGGTAACCACCTTGAGCACCACGCATGGACGTTAACAAACCTACGTGTAATAATTTTTTTAATAGTTTACTAACCGTCGGCATATTCAAATGCGTTTTCAACGCGATTTCACTGGCGCTCCAAGATTGCTCGGCGTGCTCAGCGCAATAGACCATCACTAAAGTCGCGTAATCGGCCATCTTGCTAATTTTTAACATGCAACACTTCCAAGCTTTAAAATACAGGACTATTCTAGTACTTTTTCTATTAAAAAGCTAGACTGGGTTTAAGGTGATTGACAATCCCCCTCATATGCATAATCATGCGCTAAGGCTGTATCTAAAGTCCGTCTCCACGGTTAGTTACCTTGGTAGTTAAAATTTAAGGAGTTGCTCAAATGAAAAAACAGGCATTGATATTCATAACAGCGCTGAGCCTCGGGATATTGGCACAAACCGCGGTAGCTGATAAATTTCAGGAGCTAAACGACTCTCGCCCCATAGCAAAAGGCCCAACAATGACACAAGCTTCGCTTGCATGGTTTATCAGTGCCGATGGTAAAAAATATCAGGGTTATCAGCTGACAGCATCAGTTGGTGGCGCAAGCTTCCAGTTTGCGGCGGTCGTAGGTGATAACCTGATACTCATGCAAGGTACTTCAGACCAATGGGGGGGTGACGTAGCAGATGCAACTACCGTGGGTAATGCTGCGGTTCTACCAAGTTCAGCCGAAGTTAGGCATGAAAAAAATGAGTTTTTAATTTTGTTTAAGAGTAAAACGTATAGCGTACCGGCAAACGCTCCTAATTACACACTTATCACAGTGGTTACCACTTAAATAAGCACTGCCGTGAGTATTTTTCAAGATCATGCACCTATACCGCTCGCCATTCAAGATTAGCGATTTAATATGTGCCTATGGCGAGCGGTATAGCTCTATTTTAAATTTATGTATCTATTCAGCACTGTGCGCGGGAAACCCGCACGCAGTGCATGTTAAGGGGGAGAATCGCGATTCTCCCCCTTAAAATCCCCCATCGCGTAAGGAGCCACTAGCAAGCTTCTACGTAAAATGTAGTAAATGTGCTGAATAGATAC
>CANCKG010000065.1 GCA_947378515.1 Gammaproteobacteria bacterium
GGAAGAGAAATCATGAAATGTCGGTCGGCATTAGTGCTGTCTAAAAAAGTGTTCAATGCCCATGTTAAGTTAGCGATTGTGGCGCCTATTACCAGCACGATCAGAGGGGATAAGTTGGAAGTTGTTTTGCCGGATAAGCTGAAAACAACCGGAGTAGCTTTAGTCTATCAATTAAAGTCGGTTGATTTTATTGAATGGCAAGCGACATTTGTTGAAAAAGTGCCGGCCGAAATCATCAGGCAAGCTTCAACTTTAGCGCAGTTGTTCATGGCGTGACTTCACACTAATCTGCAGCGCATGAATCGGTAAGGGAATCAAATCTTCTAAACGCGCATAAATTTCGCGATGGGCACTCAAACGTGATAAATCCTTCAGGCAATCAGCAGTAATAATCAACTGAAAATGCTTGCCGCCAGCTAATGCCCCTGCATGACCCCGATGTTTTTCGCTATCATCGATAATCTCTAAGTATTGATACGGTAAATCTGCTAAGCGTTGGCGAATCAAGTCAGTGGTATCCATAAGGTCTATTTCAGGTGTTCGACATGTTTGGCAATGAAGATACTTTGTAGAATCACAAAGGCGATGGTTAAGCCGAGGGTGCCAAATAATTTAAAATTGACCCAGGTATCGGTGTTGTAGTGATAAAGGACATAGATATTGGCTAATCCCAGACTTAAAAAGAATAAGCCCCAGGCAATAGTCAAATTGCGCCAAATACGGCTGGGTAACTGAATGGTATTTTCGAGCATGCGTTGCATTAAGGGTTTGGCAGTAAATTGGCTGATGAAAAAAGCTAACGAAAATGCCCAATCGATGGCGGTCGGTTTCCATTTGATGAAGAGTTCATTGTGTAAGAGTAACGTGGCGCCGCCGAGAATGATGATTAATGCCATCGTGATCACGACCATCGGTTCGACGCGCTTATAGACGATTTTATAAAATAAAAATTGCCCAATGGCGGCGGCAATCGCAGCCCAGGTAGCAGCATAGATCCCAAAGAGTTTATAAATGATAAAAAATAATAGAATGGGAAATAAATCGGTTAACACTTTCATCCAAATTCCTTAGCTGGTTTGAAATCCCGCCCTTCAGGGCGGTAGGAGCACCGTACCTCGGCCTACGCCTAAGGTTTCATAAGGTGCGGACTTGTTCGATTTGCACACCTCTCCCAAGTCTAAAACACTCCGGCCTAAAGGCCGGAGACTTTCTTGCTGATTAAGCGGCCTTAATGTGGTAAATGCGAGCGTCATTATACGGTGTTCAGCAAACATTGCTATAATCCCTGCTATCGTCAAGAAAGGAATATAGTATTGTGTCAGTTCTGTTAAGTATTCATCCTGAAACGCCCCAGCGGCATTATTTACGCAAAGCCGAAGAAGTGTTAGCGGCCGGTGGCGTCATTGTTTATCCAACCGATTCGGGTTATGCGCTAGCCTGTGATGTTGGCTGCACTGGCGCGCGCGATCGCATCAAACAAATTCGTCAATTATCCGATGATCATCATATGACGCTGGTGTGTCGTGATTTATCGGAATTAGCGACTTATGCGATAGTGTCGGATTCGACGTATCGCTTATTACGCCGCTATACGCCTGGAAAATATACTTTTTTATTGAAAGCCACTAAAGAAGTGCCTAGGCGTTTACAGCACCCTAAGCGCCGGACAATCGGTCTTCGGGTGCCGGACCATCGGATTGTTCAAGCATTGCTAGAAACGTGCAATCGCCCATTGTTAAGTACTTCGTTGAGTTTGC
Source organism: Gammaproteobacteria bacterium (assembly GCA_947378515.1). Taxonomy (GTDB): domain Bacteria; phylum Pseudomonadota; class Gammaproteobacteria; order CAISUE01; family CAISUE01; genus CAISUE01. The sequence continues at coordinate 1,758 of CANCKG010000065.1, forward strand.
CGAATTATCCGGGAGTATTGATCGAGCCAGCCGTCATTTATGATTTAGTGGGTAATCAAGTGGATTTGGTGTTAGATGGTGGTTTTTGCGGTCAAGAACCGACCAGTGTGATCGATTTGACCAGCGATATTCCCGTGATCATCCGGGCGGGCGCCGGTGATCTTACTCCGTTTCAGTAAGCACTAAGCGAGCATCGTAGCCGCGAATATTGCGATGCTTGACGCGGATCAAAGGATTTTTGTTAGCGCGCGCTAAGCGTGCTTGTTTGGGATCAATCAATAAAGAGCGATACAGTTCGAGCCGACAAGGATTCAATAACGGCGCATCAACATCGATGAAGCGACTGAAACTGCCGATACTGTAATTGCGCCATGTTAAGTCTAACTTAGCTTGATCCAGCACGCTAGCTGCTGTGGTGCCTGCTAAACACCTTGTTTGCACAATCACTTGCTGTTCATTGTCCCCATAAACAATTTCAATGTGAAATTCTTTATCCATAACGTTTTTGCGCTTCGTGTTGAAAAGAATCGATGAGGGTATTGGTCGCTTGGTGAAATAGGGGGCCAAACATCAGGGTTAAAATTTTAGTCGAAAATTCAAAGTGCAAATCAAAGTGAATATGGCATTCTGTGTCATTGAGTGCCGTAAATTGCCACAAACCGGTCAATTGCTTAAAAGGTCCATCGATCAAACTGAGGCTAATTGATTGATTAGGGATTAAGGCATTGTGCGTGGTAAAGGCTTTATGCAAGCCACCTTTGGCCAGAACGAGGGTCGCGTCAAGATGATTATCGTCTTGTTCTAGAATGCGCGCATGCCGACACCACGGTAAAAATTTAGGATAAGTTTCGATGTCATTGACGAGTTGAAACATCGCGCTCGCCGAATAAGGCACAATCAATTCACGCTTAATAGTCGGCACGGCTATACTCTGCAAATAACACCATTATCCTTGACTTTGCCTGCAGAGTATAGCGATTGTGCGATATTACAGTAATTCTCGGTGAAAACCCGATATAACCCGTACTGCTACCGGTTTTGATGGTCAAAAGTCTACGAAATGAAAATCTTTAAAGTGCCGCTGCATCTGGGCTAGAGGCTTCACCGAGAATTACTGGTGATATTAGGCTCGCAATACTGTAAATTTAATGAGGTTGCCCTGTGAGTTGATTCTGCTAGCCTTGACAATAATTTCCAATCTATCGCGGCATTTCGCGTACAATGGTCAGCTCTTAACGTGTTTAATTAACTGAGTCTTTATGGCGAGAATATCTTTTGTAGCACGACGGCAATCACGTTTTATGCTCGTTCAAGCGCTGTATCAATGGCAAGTGGCAGCTGTTCCTGTCGCGGATATCCGCGAACAATTCCACACGCAAGCCTTATTTGCTAAAGCCGATGCCGCTTATTTCGATGAAAGTTTAGTAGCTGTAATCGACCAAGTCGAGGCATTGGATAAGCAATTTTCGCCCTTCTTAGATCGTCGCCTCGTTGAATTAGATCCGATTGAATTGACGATTTTACGTTTGGCAACCTATGAATTGGCCTACCGTTTAGAATTGCCGTATCGGGTGATTATCAATGAAGCATTGGAATTAACGAAAATATTTGGCGCAACCGATAGTTTTAAATACGTCAATGGTGTGCTTGATCAAGTGGCTAAAGTGTTACGCGAACCTGAGAAAGCCAGTTTTCTGGAAGAAAAATCATGAAAGTCTTTGAGTCAATCAATTGGCAATATTGTTTGCCACAGCATTTGTTATCGCGCGCCATAGGTTATGTGGCCAATTGTGAAATCCCTTTGATTAAAAACATGTTTATTCAATGGTTTATCAAGCGTTATCAGGTGGATTTGTCGAACAATGTTATCAATAATCCACAAGACTTTGAATCTTTTAATCAATTCTTTACGCGCGCGTTAAAAGCCGATGCCCGGCCGATTGCCGGAGATGTCAAGCAATTCGTTTCGCCGGCTGATGGTCAATTGAGTGAATTTGGCCAGTTGCACGAAGGTCAACTCTTGCAAGCCAAAGGCCAGTCGTATTCGGTGGCGGCGTTACTAGGTGGTGATCAAGGCTTGGCGGATATCTTTCACGATGGCCATTATTTAACGGTGTATTTGGCGCCGAGTGATTATCACCGAGTTCACATGCCTTTCGAAGGACAACTGATTAAAATGATTCATGTGCCAGGTCAATTATTTTCCGTTAATACCAAGACTGCTGCGATGGTGCCTAATTTATTTGCGCGCAATGAACGGGTGATTTGTATTTTTGAAACATCGTTTGGGAAAATGGCGGTGATTTTAGTCGGGGCGATGATTGTCGCGAGTATTGCCACGGTGTGGCATGGTCAAGTGACACCGGTGACGCGTGCGATTCAAACGTGGGATTATCTCGCATCGCCTGTATTAACGCTGCTCAAGGGTGCCGAAGTAGGTCGGTTTTATTTGGGGTCGACCGCAATTATTTTAACGCCAGCTCAAACCTTGGCTTTTGCCGATGATTTAAGCGTCGGCCAACCGTTGAAGATGGGGCAAGCACTGGGATCCGTATTCAATTAGAGTTTTTGCGAGGATTGCCGTGCTGCGCTCGCAATAATGGTTATCTGAATTGCATGATGGTTTAATTATTTAGTAAAAATAATCGTGCTCTTGATGGGGTTAATCATGCCTAATTGATGTTCAGCCATGTTTTGAATCCGCAAAGGAGATGACCAGGTGTTTTGCTCAAGTAGCAATTTACCTTGCTCGATCACCATATCGTCGTGTTGGCGCTGCAAATTATGCAATTCGATGAATTCACGTCGATTGCGATCTTTGACGTAAATCACCGCAAAAGCTGTTGTCAGTAGCGCGACTAATAATAGACCAATAATGTTATTTTGGAAAGAAAATACCATATGGCGAAGATTGCCGGGATTAAAGGTTCCGGCAGCGAGTGCTCTAGCGCTAGCATTCATCGTATTTTTTCTCCTATCCTTAAAATCGCACTACGCGCTCTTAAGTTGTGCGTGATTTCTGTATCACTGGGTTTAATCGCTTTTCCGATTCGTTTTAGTCGTAAATTGCGTTGTTCGTCACTTAACGGTAAAGTTTTCAATTGAGGATCACCTTCTGCTTCGCGGCGCATGAATAATTTCACCATCCGATCTTCGAGCGAGTGAAAACTAATGACGGCGAGTCGCCCACCAGGTGTTAAGGCTTCTAATGCTGCTGCTAAACCTGTGTGCAGCGCGGACATTTCTTGATTTAAGAAAATACGAATGGCTTGAAAGCTGCGCGTTGCTGGATGTTTATGCTTTTCCCATTTGGGGATCGCGCGGCCAATGTGCAGCGCTAATTGGTGCGTGGTAGTGATCGGCGCGATTTCACGGGCCATGACTATGTTGCGTGCCACTCGCCTGGAAAAACGCTCTTCGCCAAATTCCCAAATAATATTCGCTAATACGGTTTCATCGACGGTTTGTAGCCATTCACTGGCACTGATCCCCGAATCGGGATTCATCCGCATATCCAGTGGGCCATCAACACTAAAGCTAAAGCCACGCCTGGCATCGTTTAATTGCGGGGAAGACACACCTAAATCTAATAACACACCGTCTAGAGGCCGCTTAAATGGCTTCACTTTGAGCGCTAGGTCGGCGAATGAGCCATGTTCTAGTGTTAAACGTGATTCATGCGCAAATTGCGCCTGACCATAAGCAATGGCTTCAGGATCATGGTCTAGAGCTAATAACTGACCATGAGGG
>CANCKG010000066.1 GCA_947378515.1 Gammaproteobacteria bacterium
ACCAAACTATTTGTGAGTTGTTGGTAGAAACAACTTGTACCCATAAAAAAATTGACGTTATTATCAACGAGTTTACCGCTGGTTCAGATAGAAACCGTTTATTTCAAAGTATAAGCGCTGTCGATAGATTAGCTGATAAGACAAGTCCACAAGACAAAAAAGATTTTATGCTGTGTTTTTCTTATGTCATTAATGAATACCCTGATTTTCTATTAAACCACGATTTGCCTCCTAAAGAAATTATGAAAATTGCCAGTGATCATCTTGAGTATGCTGCAAAACTTCGTAAGTTTGGTAATAAAATCACGGTGGTAGCCGTAATGGAGGTGATTAATGAAAATGTTGATTTTAGCCCAGTTAGAAAAACTGCAGCTGGATTTAGGAGTTAATAAAGTCGTAAATTCTGAGCAAGTAAGACGTGTTATACGCGCCTTACTTGCCAATACAAAAACTACCGAAAATTTCACCTAATAAATCATCGGAGGAAAATTCCCCGGTGATTTCATTGAGTGCACGTTGGGCTGTTAATAATTCTTCGGCCACTAATTCCCCTGCCTGATAGACTAGCAATTGGCCGCGTGACGCTTCGATGGCGCTTTGCGCGCGGGCTAGTGCCGTTAAATGACGCCGCCTGGCACTAAAGCACCCGATTGGCTGATTATCAAAGGCGACACTGGCTGTTAAATGTTGCCGCAAAGCGTCAAAGCCTTGGCCGGTTAGCGCTGAGATAGTGATCAGTGTGGTATGGCTTAAATGCTGTAACTGAGTGGTCAGCGTTGCCACAGCTTCAGGTGTGAGTAAATCTATTTTATTTAAAATTAGTGTGCAAGGAATAGCCTTAGAGGTTAGTGCATTGGCCGCGCGCCATTGGGCTTCGATAGCATGTGAATCGTTATGAGCTGCATCGATCACCAGTAATAAACGATCGGCGCTGGTAATGGCAAGTTTGGCGCGACGTATACCCTCTTGTTCAATCGGATCCACACTGTCGCGTAAACCAGCCGTATCGATTAAATGGAGTGGTAAACCATCGAGTTGAATCTGCTCTTTGATAATATCGCGAGTGGTGCCAGCAATGGGTGTCACAATCGCGCTATCTTTACCGCTTAAGGCATTCAGTAAGCTCGATTTACCGGCATTGGGTTGGCCGGCAATAACTAAGGTGATACCTTCTTGCAATAAGGCTCCTTGACGCGCGCTGGAACTAATGGTGGTTAATTGGATCAATAACGCATCGATCAGCGCCAAAACTTTGCCATCACTCAAAAAATCAATTTCTTCTTCGGGAAAATCGATGCTCGCCTCGACATACATCCGCGCATAGATAATGTCGGTAACCACTTGGGTGATGTGTTTAGAAAAATCGCCTTCGAGAGACCTGATCGCAGCTCTGGCCGCTTGAATGCTTTGACTATTGATTAAATCAGCGATCGCTTCGGCTTGAATGAGATCGATCTTATCGTTTAAAAAAGCCCTTTCTGAAAATTCACCGGGACGCGCGATTCGAGCGCCATGGTGCAGAACCGTTGTTAATAACATATCGACGATGACCGGTCCGCCGTGGCCTTGTAATTCGAGAACATCTTCACCGGTAAAAGAATTAGGGCCTGGAAAAAATAGCGCCACCCCGCGATCCACTAATTGCCCATCCATATCGAGAAAAGGCACAAAGGTCGCATAACGCGGCTTTAAGGTTACTAGACAAATATGCGCGCCAATCGTTTCAGCCAAGGGCCCTGAAATACGAATAATCGCGACCCCGCCGATGCCAGGGGCTGTCGCGACAGCCGCGATTGTATCTTGCTGTACAGTTTTAGGGTTCATGGCGTTCAAAGTTTTTTGACTCACTAATAAAGCAAACGATAAATGGCCATAGTATACCCTAGCGAGAATTGCTGAGTGATCGTGGTAGCACAAAAACTATTTGCAGTACCTTCAAAGAAATGCTTCATAAAAGCTTAAGCTTAAACGCGGATAATAAGGGTAATTCTATAATAAAATAAGAATCACTCATTATGTTAAACCAGTGGATTGAAAGCGCCGCAAAACTATTTAAAACTATCGATGATGTTTTGTTAGGCATTGATACTGCTCAGTTTAGCGAGCAACTGACACAGATTGTACGAGAGTTAATGGAGCCATCCGATGATGGATTTAGCAGTCCATTTTCAACTTTGTCAACTAAAGACCAAGTGAATTTTTCACTATGTACACTTGCTATCACAAATTATACGCAAGTTTTTTGTCGCAACGAACGCTACATGAATGCCAGCGCTGAACTCAAAAAAAAAATTCACCAGCAGTTTGATAAAAAGAATGTCGATAGTACGTGGGTGAGTTTAATGTCCGATGCTTTTCAAGCAATGTCCAGTGCCGAAAGTTTAGGGCGGTTAAATTTATCTGAATGCTTAACGAGTACGACGTTATCTTATGAAGCACTGTTTTTAAGACTCAAATGTGAAACGTTGTTGCCGCGATTCATGCAGAAACTATATGAACAATTTTGTCCTGAAGAAGAAAAATGCTTAACGCTTATTGAGCAAAGGGCTGCCGCTAAAAAAGAAATTAGTAATTACTTAAGCCTTAACGATTTTACGCAGTTTTCTAAAGTGCCGTTGAGTTATGCGAATATAAGTAATTTGGTCGGCAATCACTCGGTATTGACTCTATTGATCAGTGATAAAAATGCACTAACCGAAAATGCCATCAGCTGCGAAAATATGTTGACGCTCATCAAAAAACATCCTCTGTTGCAAGCACTCAGTACCAATCAAAGCTTGCCCGCACAAGATTCCATCGAGCAAGCTTTGCAATACCTAGCGATGTTTGGTGGTTTGTCGAGCCAGCCTTACAGTAGTGGTCGCACGCGCTCGCTTAGCAGTCTTAGTGAGTCAATTTCAGAATCATCTTCTGCAGATAGATTATTATTTGGCGATGAGTTGTCAATCACGCTAGAAAATCTGGAGTGGATAGCGGATTTAAATGACGAATCTTATCAATCATTCGTAAGCATGCATCAACACATGAGTGAAATAATAACGGCTTTACGCTTGTTGGTGCCTGTTAAGGCTAATGTTTACCGAGAGCCTTTTTTAAACATCGCGATGGGTAAAATTTTTGCTTTAGCGTTTGAGCCAATGTTTGGACAAACCATTAACTCACAAGCCATTATCAATAAATTGTCAACAGCCGTAGCAGATATGTATACGATTTTTGGATCATCTTTCACGTTGTCAAATAAGCAAACGGGCGACTATTTAGCTTTGTTACGCGCTGCTGCTAGCAGTCAACCACACGTCGTGATGACTTTATTAAAACATCAATATGCGCAAGTAGGACACGTTATTGTCAAGATGAATGATGCTGCGAATATTCACAGCTACTTAATGCTGTTGACGAGTTTAGTCGAACAATGTCCAGCGGGTGTTTTTACGCTATTGACGCAAAAGCGTACTTTTCAGTTTGTCAACTTTGATTTGGGTGATCAACTTAACGAAGATAAGCAGTTACAGCGCTACCATAATTTAGTCGTGATCGCTTTTAATTATATGCTAGAGCAAGATAAAGGCAATGTTGCTGGTTATATTAAACACAGTTTAACCATAATGAAAAATTTGTTAGCGCTACCTGTCAACGCTTACACGCTAAGCTTACTTAAGCTGTGCTTAAAAAAAGACGAAGTATTGGGTCAGTTTTGCTTGCTACCCGTACGCCATGGTTTACTTAACACTGAAGTAACTTTTATGAAGAAATTGCAAAAAAAAATAGCGAGCATCGAAAAAGAGTTGCTCAGAACTAGCCCTGAACAACTCCCTTGCACAGATCCTAGCTTAGCTATAAAAAGTGCCGAAAAATTTAGCTATTCAGCACCACGAGCGGGAAACTTAGCTGTGGTGCATATTAAAGAGTGGGGTGAGACCAAAAAACACACTGTGTTTTTTGGTTGAATGCCAAGAGCAATGACGCTCTTGGCAGGGCTTTTGTGTTAGTGCAGGATGAAAAGCCTGAACGAAAGATCACGATTTTGCTACTCGCCATAGGCACACGTTAAATCACAAACCTCGCATCTTGAATGGCGAGCGGTATAGTTACTGAAAAGTTTAGCTTTGACACGAGTAACCGATTAGCCTCGTTTTTAATTGTCAGGCCTTAAAGTAAACGTGGGTGAGTTAGAACTTGTTAGATTGACCAAGTAAGTTTTCGCTATCGGTATATAATGTCGATTATAGAAGTTTATTTGCCGATTCAAGGATTCCCGCATGACTGTTCGTACTCGTTTTGCCCCTAGCCCTACAGGATTTTTACATGTGGGTGGAGCTCGTACCGCGCTTTTTAGTTATTTATTTGCGAAAAAGCATCATGGCACCTTTATTCTTCGCATCGAAGATACCGATTTAGACCGCTCGACGCCGGAAGCGGTCCAAGCCATTTTAGATGGCATGGCGTGGCTGGGTTTAAGCTGTGATGAAGGGCCGTTTTATCAAACGCAACGTTTTGATCGTTATCGCGTCGTGACTGACCAGTGGCTTGAAACAGGCCATGCTTATCGCTGCTATTGCAGCAAAGAACGGCTTGATGCGCTGCGAGAATCACAAATGCTGAATAAAGAAAAGCCTCGTTACGACCATTGTTGTCGCGACTTAGAGCCTGCGCGGCGTGATCAACCGTTTGTGGTGCGCTTTAAAAATCCTTTGAAAGGTTCGGTGGTGATCGACGATGCGGTCCATGGCCAAGTCGTGTTTGCTAATAGCGAACTGGATGATTTAATCATCGCTCGGAGTGATGGTACGCCGACTTATAATTTCACGGTGGTGGTCGATGATGCCGATATGGCGATCACCCATGTGATTCGTGGCGATGATCATTTAAACAATACTCCACGGCAAATCAATATGCTGCATGCCTTGGGTGCGGTGATTCCCATTTATGCGCATTTACCGATGATCCTCGGCGATGACGGTAAAAAATTATCAAAACGTCATGGCGCAGTCAGTGTCATGGAGTATTACGATCAAGGCTTTTTACCCGAAGCGCTGCTCAATTATTTAGTTCGCTTGGGTTGGTCGCATGGTGATCAAGAAATTTTTAGCATGAGCGAGATGCAAGAATTTTTTGATTTAGATCATTTGAGTAAATCGGCGGCGGCATTTAATACCGAAAAACTCGAATGGCTCAATCAACACTATTTGAAAACGCGGGATCTTGCTACGGCATTGCCTTTATTGCGTGCGCAATTGGTGGAATTAAGCGTGAATTTGACTCAGGGGCCAGAATTAAGCGCTATTTATCACATATTTAAAGAGCGGGTCAAGACATTAAAAGAAATGGCTGAAAAAGCTCGGTTCTTTTTTGAAGTACCCGATAGTGCAGTGGTTCAACAGCAATTGAGTGCGAAGATCGATGGGATCGCATTCAATGCCTTGAAAGCTCTGTATCAAGCTTTTAGCGCTATTGAAATTGA
>CANCKG010000067.1 GCA_947378515.1 Gammaproteobacteria bacterium
GGCACTGACACGGACAATACATTCACCAACCAATCACTTAAGGATAAACTAATGGCAGCAATCGCGGCACTGTTTTGTTCCACGCCTGCGTTGGTTAAACCTTGTTGCGTCGCTGCATATTGAAAAAATAAGTACAAAAATTCTTGGACTAAAGCGCCATTGGTCAGCGCATGTAAATAACGCCGCCGGCTATTATTTTTAGCAGATAAATTTTCCATCACGCTAAGCTCAGCTAACAGCGCATCAGCGTGATCGTTAGCGGCAATCGCAAGCATACTCTTTTCCTCTTCACCCATCATGACCGTCACCAATGGTCCTTCTGATTCCGGCACCGGATGCTGTTGGGCTATTACTGGTTCACACCCACGCTTTAATTTCATACTTATTCCCTCGACTATTCGAACTAGGATGTTGAATAATAGTTAATTGATTGAACGTTCACATTATAGTGAGAAAAAAAGGATTATCAAGGATTAAAATGGATTTGGTATATAATTTGATGCTTCTGATTAACGACTCGACCTTATGACTTCCTCTGTCTTAAACTTAGCCGCTTTACAAGCCAAACCCCTAAAATTACAGCCTTATCCTTATCTGATGCTCGAAAATTTTATTGACCCGAGTTTAGCGTCCCAAATCAACGCCGCATTTCCAAGCATCGATAAAGATGGTAGTTTTCCTTTGAGTGCCTTTCAATTGACCGGTGCCATGGCTGAGTTAATTGATGCCCTGGACAGTAACGAACTACGTCAAGCTATTGCGACCAAATTTTCCATCAATCTGGCTAATAGGCCAACGACCATTACCTTACGTGGCTATTGCACCTTAGGGCGTGATGGCAAAATTCATACCGATAGCAAAGACAAATTAATCACCGTCTTGCTCTACTTAGGGGCAGATGAAGCCGCGAGTAAAGGTTGTTTACGTATTCTCTACAATAATCATGATCTTAATTACTTCGCAGCTGAAATCAGTCCTGCTTTTGGCAATGTCGCGATGTTTCAAGTCACTGAACATGGCTGGCATGGTTTCACCCCAGTCCAAGGTCAAAGGCGGGCTATTCAATTAAATTATGTGGTTTCTGCCCGCGCTGCCACTAAAAATATTTGGCGCCATAAAATAGCCGCGTTTTTCAAACGTTTTAAGGTCTAAGTAATGAACGTGTTATTAATTAAACTGACATCGATGGGTGATTTAATTCATGCGCTACCGGCATTGACTGATGCCCGAGCCGCTATCCCCGATATTCAATTTGATTGGGTGATCGACGAGGGTTTTGCCGAAGTGGCTAGCTGGCATCCAGCGGTTAATACCATTATCAAGAGTGCGCATCGGCGTTGGCGCACCAGTTATAAAAAGCATTGGCCGGAGATCATCGGCTTTGTGAAACAATTGCGCAGCACGCATTATGATTTAATCATCGATGGCCAAAGCAATTTAAAATCTGCCCTCGTGACGCTTTTTAGCAAAGGACTTAAATGTGGCTTTGATAAACCATCGGCGCGTGAATATCCCGCCCATTGGGTGTATAAAAAACGCTTTGCTCATAGTAAACAAGATCATGCTGTCACCCGGGTGCGTAGTTTATTTGCGCAAGCCTTAGGTTATCCACGACCTACCACGCCACCTGATTTTGGTATCGATCGGTCTTTATTGATAGCACCGGCTTTAACTATCCCTACGCGTTATGTAATGTTTATCCACAATGCCAGTTGGGACACTAAATTATGGCCCGAAAGCTATTGGCAACAATTAATTCATTTTTGCCTGGCAGCGAATATAACGATTTTATTACCGGCTGGCAATAGCGACGAATTAGCCCGCTCGAAGCGTTTTGCAGAAGGGCAGCCGAATGTCATCGCTTTGCCACGGATGCCATTATCGGAAATTGCCTATCTTTTAAGTCATGCTGTTGCTGCCGTTTCGGTCGACACAGGTTTGAGTCATTTAAGTGCGGCATTAAATATTCCTACAATCACGCTTTATGGCGCGACCGATTCTGGCTTAATCGGCGCCACGGGTTTAAACCAAATTCATTTGCAATCACGCTTTGCTTGTGCGCCGTGTTATTTACAGAAATGTAATTATCTGGGAGCGAGCAATGTTAAGCCGGTCTGTTTTGCAGAATTGACGCCGCAATTGGTCTGGCAAACGCTACAAACCCTAATGCCTTCATGACCAAAGACACACTGCGGGTCAAGTTTAAACACTACCGTCGCCAGTTGCCGAATGATTTTAAAATGGCTGCCGAACAGGCTATTTGCCACCACTGGCGGCAACATGAACTCGCAGTCAGTAACATAGGCAGTTATTTAGCGTTGCGAGACGAATGCCCCACTGTAGCCTTGCATGACTTATGGTGGCAACAACGACGACAGGTTTTTATTCCCTTGATTAGCCAACCCGGGTCTTTTCGTGAAATCAACATCGATAGTACTTTAATCAAAACACCTTTGGGGATTGATGAACCGGTTGATGGACCGTTGGTGAGCACCAATAGCTTAGATGTCTTGATTATTCCCTTATTAGCCATCGATCAACACGGCTATCGTTTAGGTTATGGCAAAGGATTTTATGATCAATTACTGACGCAATGCGTTAAAAAACCCTTATTAATTGGCTTAGGCTTTGCTACGCAATTAGTCGATAGCTTGCCACACGATGCTTGGGATATTCCATTGAATGGCTTTTTATCTGAGGCAGGCTGGGTGTTTTTTTGATGACACCCCTTATTTCTCACGCATTCTTAAAGCACCATCAAGGCGAATCACTTCGCCATTCAAATAATCATTATCGATAATATGCGCGGCTAAAAGAGCGAATTCATCAGGATTACCTAAGCGTTTGGGAAAATTAACACTGGCAGCTAGACTGTCTTGCACTTCTTTTGGAAAAGCTTGCATCAATGGAGTGGCCATCAAGCCTGGTGCAATGGTCATGACGCGAATACCGACAGCGGCTAAATCACGTGCCGCTGGGAGTGTCAAGCCAACAATCGCCGCTTTAGAAGCACTATATGCTGTTTGACCGATTTGCCCTTCGTAAGCGGCAATCGATGCGGTATTGATAATCACGCCGCGATTGCCATCATTATCAAGGGGTTCAGCTGTAGCCATCGCTTCGGCCGCTAGACGCAAAACATTAAATGTTCCAATGACATTCACTTGCAACACGTGCTGAAAATCGCTCAACGGCATCACGCCTGCTTTACCGAGGATTCTTTTCGCAGGTGCAATACCCGCACAATTGATCGCAATTCGTAATGGACCTAATTCAACTTGCAGTCTAGCAATAGCATTCGCAACTTGAGCTTCATCGGTGACATCGGCTACTAAACCTAAGCCATTGATTTCTTTGGCTACCGTACTTACCGCCTCGCTATTGCGATCGATCAATGCCACTCGTGCACCTAACTGTGCTAAATGCCGCGCGGTTGCCGCTCCGATGCCAGATCCACCACCGGTGATTAGTACGACTGTTTGGTTAATATTCATGGAGTTATCCTTGTTGAAGTAAAGATTCAGTCGCTGCCACTGCTGTCAAAAAACTATTAATGTCAGCATCGCCTGTGCCGGCAACATCGAGTGCGACGCCATGATCGACTGAGGTACGGATATAAGGCAAGCCTAACGTATAATTGACGATTTCACCAAATTCAAGCGCTTTTAAAGGTGCTAAACCTTGATCATGATACATCGCTAGCACAAGATCGCAGCATTGCAATTGATGTGACCTAAACGCTGTGTCGGCCGCGACCGGGCCGATTAAATCGTAACCCTGAGCGCTTAACCGTTGCAATGTCGGAATAATAACAGCTTGCTCTTCTGTGCCTAAATAACCATCTTCACCAGCATGCGGGTTTAAACCTAAGACGAGTACCCGTGGATTTTTAGTATAAAAACTTAACCAATGATGGCGAATAATAGCTAAGGTTGAGCATAATTCCGTATCGGTAATTAAGCCAGGTACTTTACTCAGTGGCACATGAATCGTCTGCAAAGCAATTTTTAACCGAGCACTGCCTAACATCATCACCACTTTGGAAATGCCACAAAGTTCGGCTAAATATTCCGTATGACCGGTAAAGGGAATGCCAGCGCGGTTAATAATCCCTTTGTGAATCGGCAAAGTAACTAAGGCCCTGTTTGCGCACTGCTGACAATAATGCGCGGCAGCGGTCAACGCAGCAAGCACCGAGACACTATTGGCCGCATCCAAAGACCCCGCTTGCACCGTATTAACACAAGGGTAATCAACAATTGTCAAACAACCCGGTGCATTGTTAACCCTTAAGTCTTGCGAATACAGCTCTAAATGTAGTGGTAGGCGCAATTGCTTCGCACGCGCTTGCAGTACCGTGGCACAACCAAAAACTAACCACGGCCTATCTCGTGTTAACTGTGCTGCCATTATTAAAATATCGGGGCCAATACCACTTGGCTCTCCCAAACTAATCACCAGATGGGCACTAGACATAGCCAACGGATACTCATAGTAAAAATACGCAATATAACCGGCTTAAGCGCCTTACACAATCCTTCCTTGAGTTTAACTTGTCTTTGACCGATCATTCAATTAATATACTTAATATAAATTGAATGATCATTTGACCAATGGAGTAATAGGATGGCTAAAAAAATTACTATGTCTGAAGCCGCTAAACAGGCAATTTTAGTAAATCAACCTAAAAAGTTTTTTGCAATTCAACAATCAATTGAATACACCAAAGCCGACAGTATTCACAATGCTTATTGGCTATTCATGATTCGCGATTTAATTGAAGGCGCAGGTTACAATTATTCTCGCATTGCTAAACGCGTCGATGCGTGCCCTTCAACCATTCAAAAATTGATCACCCACCCAGGCAGAAGACCTCGCCAAGTTTTATTTGAGAAACTCTTAGTGCTTTATCACCATATCTTTAATGGTCCTCATATTACGCAACGCGTTCACGATTATTTACAAAAACGGCCTTTTGATGTCTTAGATTATTTACCGAGAGAATGGGTGAAAAAATTAGTAGAAAGCATAAATATTTAATATATTCATATGTTTAATTATGATAATTCTATTTTTAAACTTTAAATTATTAAAAAACCAAAATTGTTGTTGTTTTTAGTTGAACATTCATTTAATATCCTCTCCATGAAGTTGATTGATCGTTTAATTACCAGGCAGTCAACTCTAAAAAAAACGGTCATTTATTTTAAATTTGCTTATGGAGTATTCTATGGTCATGAAAATCAGCATGTCGGATATTAAAGCTCAAGCTTTGTTAGTAAATCAACCTAAAAAAAGCTTTGCGATGCACCAATCGATTCATTTTGCGCAAACCAATAATAGTGAAAATGCTTATTGGTTATTAATGATTCGCGATTTAATCGAAGGCGCAGGTTACAATTATTCGCGCATTGCCAAATGCATTGATGTTTGTCCTTCAA
>CANCKG010000068.1 GCA_947378515.1 Gammaproteobacteria bacterium
GTACAGAACTCACGTATGATGCTTTTGGCGGTTCACCTGAAAAATCTACGCATGACAGAGGCAGCGCTAGCCAACAATGGCAACAAGTGGAACGTGAAACGCTACAAACGCATTTATTGTGGCAATTGCGCGCTTCACAATTAACCGAAACAGCTTATACGATTGGCAAAATCATCATCAGTACCATCAATGATGATGGTTATTTAACCGAAAGCCTTAAAGACATTCAATGCCTGTTAACGAATCAAGGCCACTGGGTCAGCATCAGCCACATCAAGGCAGTATTAAGCACCATTCACGGCTTTGACCCCTTGGGCGTGGGTGCTATTGATTTACAACAGGCACTCCTCTTACAGCTCGACGCTGACCCAAAACAAAGCGACGCGCTTACCCTGGCCAAACACATCATTCAAAACCACTTAGCTTTGTTAGCGGCTCACCACTACAACAAATTAATCCGTGTATGCCATAGTGACGCGCCTACGTTAAATCGCGCGCTTACACTTATTCAAAACTTAAACCCACGACCTGGCAATAAATATTCGACTAACCCAGCTGACAATTATGTCTCACCCGATGTGCTGGTGATCAAAAAAGGCGCTCTATGGCAGGCCAAACTCAACCCGCTGTTGTTACCTAAATTACGCTTAAATCTCAGCTATTTAGCCTTGCTCGATACACCGTCAACCAACCGCACCAGCCATTTTATTCATAGCCATTTACGTGAAGCCAAGTGGCTCATTCAATGCGTTAAACAACGTAACGACACTTTATTACAGGTAGCCACCGGAATCATTCAACATCAACAAGCTTTCATGACCCATGGACCAGGCGCGATGACTGCCCTAACTTTAAAAGATATTGCCACCGAACTTAACTTACACCCATCGACGATTTCACGCGTCTCGACTAAAAAATATATTCAGACACCTCAAGGCACGTTCGAATTAAAATATTTTTTTAATAGCCACATCAATACCACTTATGGTGAATCCTGTTCCGCTATCGCTATTCAATGTTTTATCAAAGCGTTAATCGCCACTGAAAACCCTCACCAACCTTTTAGCGATCATAAACTCGCGCAACACTTGGCGTCAAAAGGGTTAATCGTTGCCCGCCGCACCATCAGTAAATATCGCGAATCGTTAAAAATCCCAAGAGCATCGATGAGACGCCATTAATCATCAGCCATATGTTCGACATCGATACTGTCGTAAGCCAGGATATAAGCCCGATGAATACGGTTTTTTAATTGGCGGACATTGCCAGGATAAGGCAGGCTCTGTAAATGTTGCAACGCTTGCGCTGTAATAGATTTATTTGTATGATTCTGTTCATTATGCTCATTTAAAAAAAACTCAGCCAATAAAGCAATATCTTGGTGGCGCTCGGCTAAAGCGGGCACTTTAATGGAAAAAACGTTGAGCCGATGGTACAAATCTTCTCGTAAAAAACCTTGTTGCATCGCAATCAATGGCTCACGGTTGGTTGATGCTAAAATACGCACATCGACATCCACCGATCGCCTACTTCCCACGGGCATTACTTGCAGCGTTTCTAACACCCGCAATAAACTTATCTGCAGCGCCTTCGACGTCTCGGTAATTTCATCTAAAAATAACGTCCCCCCTGAAGCTTGTTCAAAATACCCTTTATGATTATGAATAGCCCCAGTAAAACTACCTTTTTCATGACCAAACAAGGCGCTGGCAATCAATTCTTCGGTAACAGCACCACAATTAAGGGCTAGAAAAGGTCTATCAGCACGTTGGCTATTCCGATGAATCGCTTGCGCTACCAATTCTTTACCACAACCACTGGGTCCGTGAATAAAAACACTCACCTTCGTTGGCGCTACTTTTTTAATCAAGTCACGCATGCGATGCATCACTAACGACTCGCCGATAAACCCATCGACCAACAGCCCTTCAAGCGCCACTGTCGGGATGGCCATAAGCGGTTTTTTCAATGGATTTTCATTAAAAATAGTTTCTAACATAGGAACACTAACGGGACCTGTCAATACCTCATAAACCCCTGGAACTCGTAGCTCCTCAGGCTTAAGCAGCGCATCATGGGTCACCACCAAATACATGCGCTGACCGTTCGCTTTAGCCAGTAGTTCGACACCCAATCCATCCGATAATTGCTTGTCGGCAATAATCATGTCAATGTTTTGCTGATTGATAAGCTCCACTAGCGCTTCTTGAATGCTGCTAACAATAGTAAATTTCAACTGTCGATGCGTGGCATAAGGCATTAACGCTAAAATATCATTCACTTGCGCCGTGACAAACAGTACGTGAATCATTATTCACCCCCCCGTGTGTTAATTCCCCTATACGTTATAAAACTCGTTAAATCTAGCACGCATTTCTTAAGTAAAATCTGCTAAAGTCTAAAAAAACGTTAAGTCGCGACAATCATGCTTTATTATGCCTTTTCAATAAAAAAGCATTTGCTTAAACCAGCAGCTTTGTTAAACTACAGCCAGACAGTACCTCTTAACCATTTAGGAAGTAAATCATGATTTTCAGCAATTCTCAACAACAACAACGAGGCTTGATTGAACGCGCTAAACGGGGTTCACCGGACGCTTTAAACGATTTAGCCCTCTGCCACCTTGAAGGCAAAAACGATTTTTCAATCGATAAAAAAAAAGCGTTTGACTTATTCCAACAAGCAGCCGACAAACAATTTGTTCGCGCGCACTACAATCTTGGCTTACTGTATGAAAAAGGTTGGGGTATCGAACAAAATTACGCCAAAGCTGTTGAACATTATCAAATTGCCGCCAAAGCCCATCTACCACTAGCACAATATAATTTATCCTTGCTGGTATTAAGTGGCTTAGGAATTGACCGCGATCCGATCGAAGCCTTTAATTTATGCACGCAAGCGGCCAGTCATGATCAATTTGCGCAAGCGATTTGCAACCTTGGCTGGTTTTATTTAGAGGGCATCGGCACGGAAAAAGATGAAATTCAAGCCAGTGAACTTTTCTACAAAGCCTTAGATTTAAACTTACCTGAAGCCGCATTAATGGTGGGTGAATGCTATCAACGCGGTATCGCAGGTCATGCTGCCAGCTCGGACAATGCGATTCGTTGTTATGAAGCGGCCGCTAATGCCGGCAATACCCGCGCTATGTATCAAGCAGCCTTATTGTATAACGACCCAGAAGATCCAGCCTTTGATAAAGAAAAAGCCATGGAATGGATCAACAAAGCGGCTGAAGGCAACTATGAACTGGCTATTCAGTTTTTAGCGGAAGAAGCGCGTAAAGACGATGATATTCAAGCGTTTTCAGCTGATAGCACCGGCAAAATCGATTAATTATGATTCATAATGGGGGTGTAACGCATCCCCATTATGAATGGTAAATTATTGTTTTTAATACTCGGCAAGTTTCTTGCATCACAAACACATTGTGAATGGTCGCTAAATTGCAGTAAAACGCACTCTTTTCTTTAAATAAGAAATGTAAATACGCCCGCGAAAAATTCGTGCATGTATAACAGTGACAATTCGCCATTACTGGCTGTTCATCTTTAGCAAAACAGGCTTTTTTAATACTCAAACGCCCTTTATCAAATTCACTTTCAAAACGCACCCAGCCATTTTCAAGCACCCAATCTCCACTGTATAAAGCGCCATGCCGAGCATTGCGCGTCGGGGCGACACAATCAAAAATATCAACACCCACCCTGACCACATCGATTAAATCTTGTGGGTGCATGCCTACGCCCATGGTATAACGCAACTTATGTTCTGGCAACAAAGGCCTTATCCAATCGACAATTTCCGTGGTGATCGCCATGTCAAAACCGATCGATTCGCCGCCAATGGCAATCCCATCACAATCCGCGTCAACAATAAACTCGGCACTCTGCGCGCGCAAATCTGGATAGCGACCACCTTGAATGATGCCAAACAGCGCTTGGTGATAACCATAGGCACTCGTCGGATTTTTAGCATGAATTTCTTTTGAGAGCATCAACCACCGATGCGTGCGGGCCATCGCTTTAATGGCGATATCTTTGCCGCCGATTTCGGGTGTGCATTGATCAAATGCCATAATGATATCGGCACCGATGATTTTTTGAGCGTCGATTGATGTCTGAGCATTCAGGATCAGCAGTTTGCCACTCACCGGATGTTTCACTTTAGCGCCATCTTCATCGATTTTACACAATTTTGCATTTTTCGATAAACTGAAGACTTGAAAGCCCCCGCTATCGGTCAACATTGGACCTGCCCAATTCATGAAGCGATGCATGCCGCCTTGCGATTCAATCACGTCTAGCCCTGGCGAACACAGCATATGATAGGTATTGCCACCTAAAATAATTTCTGAACCGGTATTTTGTAAATCGACCGGTGACAGTTGATTGACAAAAGCTCGTGTACCCACTGGCATAAAACTGGGAGTGGTGAATTCACCATGCGCTGTATTAACATGCATAATTCGAGCAGGGTAATGCGGATGTTTTTTTGAGAGAGTTGCTTTAAAAGTCATGAGTAAGCGCTAAAAGTAACAAAAAATTTTCATTATAGCTTTTTTGAGCCCAATTAAACTAAATTATATCGATCATATCATTCAAAGCGCCTTTAAATTCCGGCAATTATGGCGTAATTGCTCCACAATGGCATCAAAACCCTGCTTAGCACTGGCGTGGGAATCGGAATTTGCGTGCAATAGACTATCAGGATGTAATAATAATGCAGCGATAGATTGAGATGTATAAATCCTCTGGCATTTTTCAATCAAGGCTTGTTGATAAAAATAGGGCTGAATCACTTTATTATGTATGACAATAACACCGGAAGGCAATGGCTGTGATTGAAATACCGACTCAGCAGCTGGATGTTTCAAAAGTGTTGCTTGACTACTTTGGGGTTTAGCGATTACGCCACTGGGCGGTGTGAATTCTGAATCAGCCGTTTCAGCTAACAAATCAACTTTAGTCGTCGATTTTTTTAAGCCCCCACAGGTCCCTAGGGTTGCAGCACGCATGGGGCATAATTTTAACTTGGAAATTTTTTCTTCTACAGAATTCATGATTGATTTTTCCATACTGAGCATTACTACCGAACGTTCGGTGTTAAATCGGTGGCGTAAATTAACTTGGTGGTTCCACGTCATTGTAGGGTGTCCCGCACTTAATTTCATCTCTAAAATTAAGTGCGGGGTATCCACAAAGACCAGCCACTACGGCAGGTTTTACCACTAATATTAAAAATTCCGTGAATAGTCAGTATAAAAGTAAAAGATTAAGGTTTTATTAAGCTAAGAATGGCAGTGGCAGCTTTATGAGCGGCATTTTGTTGCAAGTCTCGATGCAGCTTTAAGAAATGTTGCTGCGTTTGATCATA
>CANCKG010000069.1 GCA_947378515.1 Gammaproteobacteria bacterium
ATGTGGAACTACGTAAAATCGCTCTGATGGCTTGATTGGCGATAATGATCGTCAAAGTGAAACCATGAAATAAAAATATTTTTTAACCTCGAAAGTGTCTACTAGACTGTGTCTTAGCTCATTCAAGACGAAATGTGGTGAATAGTTACGGCTTGACTAGCTATAAAGCTTATCGGTATTCATCAGCTACGGAAACAGAGTCGTATGACGTTCTATACCGCTCGCCATTCAAGATGCGAGGTTTGTGATTTAACGTGTGCCTATGGCGATGGGTATATCTCTATTTTAGATATACCCATCGCACCTTGAGATGCGATGGGTATAGATACGATCAGAATTTCTTTTGTGGATTTATGAGGAATCATTTTTTATTTCAGTTTTTAGAGCTGGCGCGGTTATTTATTTGAAATATACTTGACAATTAGCCTTAAATGAATAATTATGTCGGTAAAAATTATCATTAGCATTCAACATTCATAGCATACTATAAAAATGGTTTATTGAACTAGAAATTTTTGTAACTATTCACCATATTTTCACCTATCTTACGTAAATCTAAGCTGGTAGCTCCTGTTGCTCTGGGGGATTGTTAAGGGGGAGAACCGCGATTCTCCCCCTTAACCTGCACTAGCGCGGGTTCCCCGCGCGTAGGTGCTGAATAGTTACCAAATTTTTTACTTAAAGCCAAAATAGGAGTTGTTTTCAATGGATCTGGTTCCCTGTCTGATCAATCCTCAAGCAACTGCCTGTGTCACACCCACTTAGGGTTTCATGAACAAGAACCACGTTTAAGCTTAAATCAGCGCTATACCGCTATTTTAAATATATACCTATCGCACCGGAAGGTGCGATAGGTATATTAAATAAGGCCATGTCTTACCCGCCCATGTGCTTGCAAGCTGTTAGGGAAAACGTTTAATAATAATCACTTAAAGGAATAAACCACCATGCCAACCGCTAATAGAGTACTGTTTAGAAAAATTTTGCGTGAAGATTTTTTAGCCGAACTGAATTTTATGGCCGGGGTAGCCAATGCCCGCCATCCGGAACGCCTACGCTTTATGGCTGGCGTGGTTTCAGCGTTGCATGCGGCTATTGCCCGGCCTGATCTTAGTCATATAGTTGAACCTTATAATGGCAGTGTGCAAGGGGATCGGATCCGTACAGTAGCAGTAATGGCATGCACTCTTTATGGTGAACAGCTAGATCAATTGACTGAAGAGCAAGTTAAACGTTATGCGATTTCTGGGGTAGATCGTATTTTGGAATACTTAAATTCTCTCACGATGGCGAATCGGTCGCGAACCTGGAGCGCCAATAATTATTTAAAAGGCTTAAGTTTGGGAGATGCCAGGCGTTGGGTAACAGCTTTGCCTGAGCACACGATCAATGGGGTAATGCCGGATATTATGCTACCGGCTAGCCACCTTTTTTATGCTATTGACGCTGAAGAACAACAAGCCGTGTTGGAACAATTATTAGCAGAGAGAGCTCGCGTTTATTCTGTGGCGAGCTATGATTTTGCTGTTTTAGATATGAATAGTTATCGATGCGAAACCAGTAATGCCTTGCATGAAATGGTCGACAAATTCATCATTGCCATGCAAAAACACTTCGCTGCATTAGAACACCCCCCCATACCAGCTACGCGCACAGCATTGTCGGTCGTGGGTCTGCTGGCCGATTCGGTGGGTTCGGCTGCTAACATCAGCCGTTCTGCGATTATGTCTATTCCTAGTAGTCCTGGCGGTAAATCGGCATTTTCACTGAGCAGTCGCGATCGAGATTCTTTTGATTATAGTGAAATTCCTTCTGAAGACTTTTATCCTGAACACGTGATGCTGGATCACCCGAGTAAAATTGCCTTGATGGCATTGCAAGCCAGATTACACCGTTTAATTCTGCGCCAACCACTGACGCCTGATCACAAAGCCAAGCTTACCGGTAATGTTCAAGCATTGTTACCGGCAAATACTGCTTCAGTAGCCGCCAATATTCATATCGATGCTAACGTGCGTAGCTTTGCGGATTACTTAGGCGATTATTTAGGGACGCCATCGTATACGAGTATTATGAATTACTTTTTTCCCAAAACCATTCAGCCGTTGTTGATTCATACCGACGCAGAAGTCAGTAGGAATTTATTATTTGGTGCATTACAGCGCCATACTGCCAGCAATGCGCAATCGTGGCAGCCGATCTTGATATGTTTACAAGATGTGAATGCGTTAGCAATCGATAACAATAAATCTTTTTTAGCACAATATTTTAGTCAAGGTCTGGGTTATACCGCCCAAGGCGTCGCTAATCTTAAAGCCCATTACCAATTCGTATTTTTCTTTGATGGCTTGGATCAGTGCCATGATCAAGAATTACTGCGGCGGATTTATTCGGGTGAAGAAACCGCTGAATGGCGAGCAAAGCTAGTCTTTACCGCCAGAAAGGGTTGGCAGCCACCACTGTGTCAAACGGCTATTCAACAGGTGAGTTTGGATCATTGGAATCTTGAACAAGGTAAAGTATTTGTCGAAGCACCCTGGGTAGAAGAATTAGCCGGTGGCAGCACAGATCTACATGCCGATCAAAATCAATTCTTTTTGAAAAATCCAGCGTTGCTGGGTTTAATTCAAGCCTTTATCGACCCTGATAAAGATCCGCTGGTAGCTGTTTCACCATTAACCGGGCAGCGTGAACCTAATTTTGCTATTTCACCGGTGTTATTGAATGTCTTGTATGAATTATTGCCAGCACTGAGTCAAACTAACCCATCGTTATGGCCAATCTATCGGCATCAACTGTATGCTTTTGGTTTACGCCATTATTTAGGCGCGCAATATGACACCGCTTACCCCAAAATTCGTGATATTGCCTTAAGGCTATTTCAACAGGGTTCATCGGCGATAAGTGAACGCCTGACATCTGCAGTAGCGCAAACAGAACTCGATAACTTGCCGTTTTTATCCGTTTCGATTCAGCAGCAAGAAGGCGATATTTGGCATCGCTACGCTTTCACCCAAACGAGTTGGCGTGATTATTTGATTGCCGAAGCATTGTGGAAAGCCTGTTATCGCGTGAATAGCAAACATACCGATACGCCAGAACACGTGCTTTGGAATCAACAAGATTGTTTAAAGGATTATCCAGGGGTAATCGATTTTTTAAGTGACTTTTTGCAAACCAGTAACAGCCTTGATGTTGATATCAATTATTTAAAGAGACAATGGGTGAAAAACGGTGAGTTGGTGAGTTGGGAAAACGCTTATGCCAATGCCAAAGCCTTAGTGGATCGCGTAGAGGGTACGATAAAGTTTTATCAATCTACGGCAGTAGCCTTGTGCGATGAAGAGCAAATAGTTACGTTTGAATTGCCAATGCCTGAGGCCGCTCAACAAGTGCTCAGCAAAACGCGCGCTAAAGATAATTTTATTCATCTAACACCCAATCGCGCGATGCGCATTATTGAGGGTGTCGATCGTCAACAATCGATGGTGAAGCGTTGGGTATTTGATAGTTTAGGTCATGGCGCTGGTATTTCGCCGATGTCACCTGTCTACGAAGCCGTGGTCGACGCTCAAGATCCTAATCGAGATAAACGGCGTTACATAGCGTGCAATCATTTGGATGCGCATGTGGGTGCCCAATTGCTGCAAGAAACCTTTGCTTGTATTGCAGCAGGAAATCATGAGGATTTAGAGCAATTAGTGCCGAATTACTGGGGTTTATATAGTAAAGAAACCCGATTTAAAGTGAGTGGCTTACAAGATAATATCGACATTGATCGCGCTAAGCTAGCTTATTTTGCGCTGTTACAGTCAGTTGTGTTGATTAAAACACGACCCGAAGCTATCGCTAATCTCAAAACCTTTAAACTTAGTAGTGAGCGTTGGCTAGAGCAACAATTGCTGGCTTATGAAAGACAGTGTCAAACCGACGGAGGTTGGTTTACGGCAGGTGGTGTGCATGTGGATCATCTAGATGCTAAAGCGATCGCCAAACGCGTCAAGCAATATAAGGCTACGCTTAAGTTACAAATGACTATTTTATTCGATGCGATGAGTGACGAACTACAGCCAAAGCCACCCAGAAAGCATTATCGTGAAACGGCAGCCGCATTTTCCTTGAGAACAGCCGACTATACCCGTAGGCAAGCCTTATCAGATAAGGCTAAACTCAAAACACTAAAAGTATTTTGCGAGCAAATTGAAGCAGAGTTACAAGCGAATGAACCGCTGCATCAAGCAGGCATTAAAGAATTACATCAACGTAATGCCGATTTAATTAACGGCACCATGGAACGTTTTAACCGGTTGATGCAGCAAGACCCTATCACTTCCCAAGTGTTGGCAAATTATAGCGCTAGTGATCGAGAAGCTTTATTAGCTGAGATTAGGACGGGCGATTTAGCGGCCGTTATTGAACGCTTTAAGCCTCACTATTTACAAAGTTTTTATGCATCCAAAGAAAATAATTTACAAGCAGTCATCGGCGCTGTATTAAAAACGCAATTTTTAACGTGGCTAGAAGGGCCTGCAGATGCCCAGTTAACCGTTGAGTGGATTGAATTGCAACGGCAGTGGAGCGTTAATTCAACGCGTAACACGACGAGAAAAACACATTTTTTAACGGCTTTAGAAAACTTAGATTTAACCAGTGCTATGCTACAATTTAAAAGCATTATCAAGTTAAGTCGTTCTGGCCAAGCTGTAGTTGAACAAATGGCGCGTCAATTGTTAGAGGCAAGTGTGGTAATGGGGATTGAACAATTCATGGCGCAGGATTTAGCGACCAGCCATGCTTGGAACGATATGGGCATTCAAGAACAACGCTCCTTTTATCAGCGTGTGCATGAAGAATTTTTGCGTGAAGAGCCGGATGAGCATGCCCTGGCGGTGATAGCTGGAAATTACCCGCTGTTATTTGCTCATTTCACTGATGATTTTTTAATTCGCTATTTGCGCTTTGGTCTGGCGGTCGATGCCTGTTGTCCAAATACACAAGAAACTTTGCTGTTTTATGCCTTAACTGAATTAGGCAAGTACGACGAAGCTGTTCCACTGGCTAACAGCGATGCTATTTTTAGAGTCATTCAATATTTGTTTAATACCGGCGCGACGATTTTTGTTCAAAATAAAGCGGCTATTTTAAAAACTCCCTTAGATTATGTGAATTACCAATGCCTGAGGCATCCGAATAATGCTCGTTGGAGTGAAATTAAAACCGCAATGCAGACAGTCACGCGATTATTTCATGAAAAACAAGATGTTACCGAAAAAGCACTAGTAGATTTGTCAGATGATTTGGATGACGTAGTGAGTCATT
>CANCKG010000070.1 GCA_947378515.1 Gammaproteobacteria bacterium
ATCCGAACTAAATACTTTGACAATATCATCGACCGAATAATCTTTTAACCCTTCAGAGGTAATATTGGGTGCAAAATAACCTTGAATAAAACCACCGGTATAACGATGATCACGTTCTTCGGCACCAAGCGCGTTTAAAGGTGAATGACACATGCCGCAATGCCCTGGCCCCTCAACAATGTACGCACCGCGATTCCATTCAGTGGATTGCTTCGGATCAACTTTCTGCTTACCTTCATAAGGGTAAAAATACAATAATTTCCAGCCATATTGCGCTAAGCGAACATTAAATGGCCATGGAACTTGATTAGTTACTTGCGCACGATTTACTTTAGGAATAGCAAACAAATACGCTTTGATCGCCAATAAATCCTCATCCGACATTTTATTAAAATAAATATAGGGAAATACTGGGAAATAATTACCCTGAGGACCATTACCATGAGCTACGGCATCTAGAAATTGTTTATCAGTCCATTTACCGATACCGGTTGTTTCATCTGAGGTAATGTTTGGTGAATAAAACGCGCCGAATGGCGTTTCTAAACCGAGCCCACCGCCAAAAGCACTGGCATCCTGCGTCGCTGTATGACACGCGATACAATCACCGGCTTTCGCTAAGTATTCACCTTTTTGGACTAAGGCGGTTTCACTCGCAGATAAGCTGCTAACATTCAGCTTAGGATAAGTGGGATAGATTTCAGCTGAAGCTGCGTTAAAAGCCAAGCTGGTAGCAGTTGTTAGGGCAAAAGAAACAATTAATTTAGAACAAAATGCACGCATGGACGGTCTTATCGAGTCAATAATAGTTCCCTATTGTATTTTCTTTAGCCCTTTTGCTCAATAGATATTTTACAAATGCGTAAAATCAATGTAATTATTACAACCATCGGCTGAAACTTAACCATGGATCACCGTTAGCATAGCCTTTAATCACCACATCACAGGCGGCCGCTTGGATCATTAAGCTACCCCAAGCGCGCTTCTGGCTGAGCGCTGTTTGATAGCTCGGTCGTCGTTTATCGAAAATCCCCAATGTCGGCCAAATAGCCGCCAACGGTTGGCCGGTACTGTAAATGTCCGACAATTGCAGCATCAAACGCATTTCTTTCACTAAAGCCCACAATACGAGCACCGGTTCAACGCCTTCGGCTTTTAAACTGAGTAGCATCGCATTGTAACGTGTGATATCTTTTGTTAAAAAAACTTCCGCTAGACTAAAAATATCGAAACGCGCTTGACGTACTAGACTCTGTTCGATTTGTTCAAGACTTAATGTTTGCTTAGGGTACAGTAAACTGAGTAAGCCAATGGCTTGACTGGCAGCCAATAGATTACCTTCCGTCGAATCAACTAAACACTGCAAAGCATCTTTTGATACCGTTAAACCTTCGCTCGATAATCGTTTTGTGAACCAATGGGATAACTGCTGACGTTCTAATGGCCAAATAGGACAAACGATGCCTTGATTGGCGAAACTGGCATAGAGTTTTTGAGTAGCGGCGTGTTGTTCTAATTTTGGACTACGAAGTAGCAGCAGCACATCGGGATTAGGCTTCGACAAATACTGTTGCAAGGCTTTAAGCCCTGCTTCCAGCAATTTACCGGTAGTTAAGCGACATTCAACATAGCGTTTAGTGCTAAATAATGATTGACTGTGAATATCACGACCCCAATACAGCCAATCAAATTGACTATGGATATCAAAGACTTGCCGCTCTGCGAAGCCGACGTTTTGCGCTTGTTGCCATAGGGCATCAGTCGCTTCGATCATTTGGCAAGGTTCATCACCACTTAACCAATAGCTCGCCTTTAATGGGGAATCGATTAACGCGCGATGAAATTGCTCAATGGTAACTTTCATCGTGATTTAAGCACCATCAACTGAGACTGGCATCTCACTATCGCCACTGAGTGCGGCTTTTGTCTGCTTAGAACTCAATAAATTAAAGAGTTGGTAGATGACATCTTGATAGAGTTGACTCTGTATTTGTTGTGCTTGAGCAGAACCGGTAATCGCTTGACTGGAACTAATCGTATAACTTTGACTTGCACTTACCTGTTTCGCTGCTAACAACACCTTACCTTGTGGGTCTTGTAAACTGAAATCTAGCGTATAGGTAATAGCATAGGTATTCACTTGTGAGGTGGTACTACTACTGACCAGTGCTTGTGAATTATGCAGCGAATTAACCACCAATACGACATTCGCTTCTTGTGCTGTTTTTGGCACGACCACTTTCATTTTATGCAAGACTTGATCTAATGCTTGAATGAAAGGATCATAAGGTGATGATGTCTCAATATACAAACGATATAAAGGTGCTGGCAATTGATATTGACCACGCAAATGAAAACCACAAGCCGACAAGCATAAGGTTAACAGTATCAACAAGCCCTTAACATTCACTAAACGAGTGCACTTGATACTCATGAGGCATTCTTTTCACTGATAGCCAGAATGGCTTGGCGAAAATTATTTGGGTCGGTAAGTTGTGAAAATAGCATTTTATCGCCCCCGGTCCCCGACACAATCACCGCGCCATAACCCAATATATTACCCAACATCGATTGCTGTAATTGCACACTTTCAATACGCGATGTCAACATATCACTGGCACGAATTTGAATAAAGCCGTATTTCATCAAAATTCGGGTTTTACTGACCGCAAATTCAGTCGTCAAATACCTAAGTACGGCCAGGAACCAAGCAATAGCCACAAATGCCATGCCCACTTGATCGATGATCAGTGGAAACTGTAAAGGTCGATAGATAGTATAAATAATCAGCAAGATGGAATAAAAGACCGGCATAAAAAAAATAATCCAATGCAATTGGCTTTCAGCAATTATTTTTTCATTGGGCATTAAATGCTTACGTAAATAACTCATCAGTGATTCTTCCTAGGGATAGTAATTAAGTCGTTGGTCGTCAAGCTTAGGATCGATAAAGTGCATTAGAGCAGAGTGATCCCATTCATATAGGGTAGCAACACTTCCGGCACACGAATCTTACCATCGGCGGTTTGATAATTTTCAATGACCGCCAACAACGTCCGACCGACCGCCAAACCAGAACCATTCAGTGTATGAATCAATTCTAGTTTACCGGTGATTGGATTGCGCCAGCGTGCTTTCAAACGCCGTGCTTGAAAATCTTTGATCATACTACACGAAGAAATTTCTCGATAACATTGCTGGCCAGGCAACCACACTTCTAAATCATAGGTTTTACTGGCGGCAAAACCCATATCGCCTGCACATAACAACATGACACGATAGGGTAATTGCAAAGCTTGCAAGACCGCTTCGGCATGTGAGGTTAATGCTTCGTGGGCAGCTACCGATTGTTCTGGGGTGACAAACTGTACTAATTCAACTTTTTCAAATTGATGTTGACGCAACATCCCGCGGGTATCTTTACCATAAGAACCGGCTTCACTACGAAAGCAAGGACTGTGACAGACGTATTTCACCGGTAATTGTGCCGCTTCAAAAATGCGTTCGCGCGCCAGATTGGTCACCGGAACTTCAGCGGTAGGAATCAAATAAAGTGCCGGTTCGTCGGTGGTTTTAAATAAATCTTCTTCCATATTTGGCAACTGACCGGTGCCATACAGAGAGTCAGCATTGACTAAATTTGGCACATACACTTCCGTATAACCATGTTGTTGACTGTGCAAATCCACCATGAATTGCGTTAGCGCTCTCTGTAGGCGGGCCATCGGGCCATATAACACCACAAACCGCGCACTGGCTAACTTAACTGCACTTTCAAAATCGATTAAACCTAGACTAACGCCTAAATCGACATGATCCCGTGGCGCAAAATCAAAGTCTGGTATCGCTCCCCAGGTACGTACTTCAATATTGTCATGTTCATCACGCCCTAGTGGCACACTGTCATCAGGGATATTGGGTAGGCTTGCTTGTAAGCTCTGCAATTCTGTCAATAAAGCCATTAACTCCACTTCTGCGGCGGTCAATAACTCTGCTAATTGTTCTGATTGCTGTAATAAAGCACTGACATCTTCACCACGCGATTTCGCCATACCGACTTGCTTGGCTAACACATTACGCTGACTTTGCCACTGTTCTGTGGTCGTTTGACAAGCTTTGCGCGCCGTTTCTAGGGCACTAAAGCGTGTTTGATCGAGCGTGATACCACGCTTTGCCAAGCCTGAGGCCAAAACAGTCAAATCTTGACGAAAATATTTTTGGTCTAACATTAGAAATCCTAAATTAAAGCTATGCGCGGCATGCTTTTGCGCCAAATAACCGCTGGTATAAAACGCCACACACTAAATAACTAAAAGGTGCAAAAATAAGGTCACTCACATGCCACGTATATTTACTCAGCAGTGACAATAAGACGATGAGCACAATCACCGCTAAAATACGCCAAAAATGGGCGGTGGTCGCCACTAACATCGTTTTAAAGCCAATAAAGGTATTGACGCGACCCAAAAATAGCAATAAACAACTGATAAAAGCATAAGCACTTAACATAAAAGCCACTAAGCCTGTCGCCCATATGACAAGGTGTTGGCCGATAGCATTATTCGCAAAAGCTAATAAAACGAGTTTTGTCGCCACAAAGACAATCGGCGTTCCTAAAAAAAAGCCAATCAATACCACGCACGCTAGCACATTCACTAACCAAAAAAACCGTAAATAATAAAACGTGGCATTCGATAATTTAT
Organism: Gammaproteobacteria bacterium; assembly: GCA_947378515.1. Classification (GTDB taxonomy): domain Bacteria; phylum Pseudomonadota; class Gammaproteobacteria; order CAISUE01; family CAISUE01; genus CAISUE01. The sequence continues at coordinate 4,704 of CANCKG010000070.1, forward strand.
AGGTTTGGTGATACACAATCCGCGTGGCAATCAATAACAAACCGAGTTTTAAAGGCACCGTCACCCACATTAAGTAAAACCATGGCATAAATATGGTCAACAAAGCGGCAATCGGTTTCGGCACGACGGGCAACAACGGCACTAACATCAACCGCGGGAACATTTGCGCAAAAAATGGCGCTAAGATCGGCACCAAACTAAATAATACCACGACATAATTAGCCATAAGAAATTTTAAACGCTGACCACGAGCTAATTGCCAAGCTTCGACGAGTACCCCCCACAAACTAAAAGACGTTTTTTGTACCGCCGGTGGTGCATGATAATCCCAAAAGGATTTCAATAAAGTTTTTTTAAGATCCATACCAAACCCTTAAATGTGCCTATCCAAGATGATTTTCTTTTAATAATTCACGCATCTTTGCCTTAATAAGATCAATCGCAATCCGATTTTCACCACCTTTGGGCACAATCACATCGGCATAGCGCTTAGAGGGCTCAATAAATTGTAAATACATCGGTCGTACCGTCGCTTCGTATTGATCAATCACCGATTGTACCGAACGATTGCGCGCTAAAACGTCACGGGTGATAC
>CANCKG010000071.1 GCA_947378515.1 Gammaproteobacteria bacterium
ATCCATTCAGCACCTACGCGCGGGGAACCCGCGCTAGTGCAGGTTAAGGGGGAGAATCGCGGTTCTCCCCCTTAACAATCCCCCATCGCTGCCAGTCGCCACTGGCGTAGATCTACGCGAGAAATAGGAAAATGTGGTGAATGGATACGCTGTGGCTTAATATGATGATGATTGTTATTTCGCACTGAAGAGACGTTTATGCATTGTTTATATTTGAAAAATATTTCAGTAAGTTTTGTTTGGCATGCTCACGTAACAAAGGTTTGTTTAAAGCTTCATTCATCCCAACAACGAGGCAGTGGTCTTTGATTTGTTCATCAACATGCGCAGACAGAGCGACAATGGGTGTGTTGCAGTAGGTTTTCATGGTGCGGATTTGGCGACATACCTCAAAGCCACTCATATCGGGTAAACCCAGATCAGAGTAAATGAATTGATAGGTATTGTCGGTGCACTGCGTCAGTGCTTCAGCGCCCGTGTAAGCAATGCTAACACAACAACCAAGCGCCTCTAAAATGGCTTTGGTAGCGCGCGCAGCAATAACATTATCTTCCACAAGCAAGAGTTTAATGCCGGTTAAAGCATTGGCCGGCTCAAGGCAGGGTGATGAAATGCTAACCGATTGCTGTTTAGCAGAGAGTGTTGTTTCGGTAAAGGTATTAACGTGTGGTGACACGATGGTGGTGCTCTCTACGTTTAGTGGAATATGGCAAGTAAATACACTGCCTTTATTTTCTATACTCTGAACTTGAATTCGACCATCCATCGCTTCGATAAATTTTTTAACGATGAATAAACCTAAGCCGGTGCCTTTATACGTTTCATCGGAAGCATGAGTTAAACGGGTGAATTCTTCAAAGATAATACTTTGTTTTTCAAGCGGAATACCAATGCCGGTATCTTTGACGATAATCTTTAATAACAGTTGATGGCCAAGTTGTTGTTCGATCATTAAGGTCAAACTAATGCTGCCTTTGTGGGTGAATTTAATGGCATTCGATAATAAGTTGAGAATGACGCGATACAATTGCCAGCGATCACCCATCACATTTTGCGGGATACTATCTTGGTAATATACTTTAAAAATTAAGTTTTTATTAACGATAACCGGTTTAAGTAATTGGACGATATCGTCAATGAGTGCTTGTAGTTTAAATGTGCTGGGTCTGGATTTGGCATTGGTATTGGTATCTAAACGCGATACTTCGATGATTTCAATTAATAATTCCAATAATCGCAAACCCGATTGAACAATATCATTGGCGTGATTCTTCGCCTCAATATCACTTAAGGATTGGCTTAAATGTTCGGCGGTGCTAATGATGCCAGCTAAGGGCGTCTTTAAATCATGACTCATATTAGCTAAAAACATGGTTTTGGCAAGGCTGGCGGCATCGGCTGCTTCTTTCGCAAGGATCAAACTGGCTTCTAATTGTTTTTGACTGGTAATGTCGACAGAAATACCCACTATGCCCAGCAAATCACCATTGTCATTTAAAACCGGGACTTTACGTGTGAGATAATGTGCTGGATTCCCATGTAAATCAACGCCCATTTCTTCTTGTGCTTGTTCAATTTTAGTCTCTCTGACAATCGCGTCACTCGAGGCAACTTTAGTAGCGACTTTGGCATCAAAAAGATCATAAATGGTTTTGCCGATAATATCTTTTCTAGAAGTTAAATGGGCGATTTTGGCGGCATTGTCATTGCAACCTTGATAGTTTCCCTCTGCGTCTTTCCAATAAACGATGCCTGGCATCATGGCAATGATTTTTTCTAAGGATTCATTGATATGCTTAGCCATTAATTAACAGTCGCTGGTGATGTTTCAGGTGATGTGAGTGAAAGATGCTGGGTTAGCAGTGACGTGGTATTTGTTCTTATTACTGAACCTTGGGCGAGCATTACTCCTTCGCTTCTTTCAGATGGTGGTGATTGTGATTTTCTTTGCCTTACATCAGCCACATTTTGTAGAGCACTTAATAGCGTTTGCAAAGCTTTGACAGATTCGTTATCTCCACTGAGTAAAGCAGCAAAGCCTTCTAAGATTTTTTCTTCGGGCGGACTATTACTGTATGTTTTTTCTGCTACTTTTTCTTCTGCTTTATAAGGAATGAGAATAGGCGCAGAAATAGAATCACTGGCGTTTAATTCTTTAGCTTTTCTTTGTGCTATTACTTCTGCCAATTCTTCTAATTCTTGAGCTTTTTTTAATCTCGTGGCTGCTTTTAATTGAGTAGATTTCTCAGCTTTTTCTGCCTGTTTAAGTGTGGTTAACATGGCATTTAAGGCTAATAATGGCGTGCTTTCTGTAGGGTTAAAAAGGGTTTTTAACGCATTGAATATTTGCACGTTAAACGGTGATTTGGAAAAAGGATAGAGCATACTATCCCAATGATTGGCTTGTTGCCATTTTGCAATGATGGCGAGTTCTTCAAAAATATAAGCAGCACATGACATTTGAGTGTGCTGAATATGTGTATCTGTTATGGGTAGAGTTATTATTTGACTGTTGGTAGTATCGCTCGTTTGAGTTTCCGTCATTTGATTAAAGAGCGCAGTAATTTTTTGACTGCTGACAGTTTCAATCATTTGATTAATGAGTTCAGCAAATTCAAGATTATTAATATATGCATTACGGATAATAGTAGCACAGTTTGAATTTGTTTCTGGATCATCGCTTAAACAATTATCCCAACGTATTTTTGATACGGAACTGATTACGTCAGTTGAATTACGTTGATTTAAAGTTTGTTCAACAGCATCGAGAGAAGTTTTATTCGCAGCCAACCAATCAGTACCTTTTGTTAATTCTTCAGTTTTTTTTATTTGAATTTCAGCGGAATTGCTTTCAAGCCATAAGTCAAGAGCGCTCAGGTAATCTTCTCTTATTTTTTTCGTGGCGCTATCCGAAGAAGGCAACGTCGGTGGATTAGTGCTTAGTGCTTCAATCGCTAAATGATTATACGCTTGTAGTGTATCGGCGATGACGAAAGTAATTTGACTGATGCGACCTTGCTCGATTTTAGTGGTGAGTGCTTGAAAAAAACTCGCAAGATATTTGGCTTCGTTATGATATTTAGCGCCAAGGCTAAAGGGAACGATTAATCTTTGCTCATTTAGTGTTAAATCAGGCAGCGCAAAATAAGTATTTTCATTACTACTTGCTGCAACGCTTGTTTGTGATTTTGGTGGCATGGTTGTACATCTCATTTTTTTAGTTAATTCGAGGCCAAATGGCAAATTAGGCATTTGTCATTCTACGCTAGAATTATTAACGAAATATTAACAAAAATAAATTATCGTCAATGTTCACAGGGCAATCACGCGGGAAACTTAGCTGTGGTGCATGTTAAGGGGGGGTGAGGCCAAAAAATACAGGGTATTTTTTGGTTGAACGCCAAGGGCAATGACGTTCTTGGCAGGGCTTTTCGTTCAGGCAGGATGAAAAGCTTGAACGAAAAGATCGCGATTATTCCCTCTTAAGCGCAAGTGCGGGTCTCCCGCGCACAGCATCGTGAATAGATACCTACATTCTCTATTTCTTAAGCTTGCCTTAAGCTTTGGGGATGTATCATGGCTACAAGCTTAACTGATAACAATAAGCCGGTAGCAGTGACAAGCCCACAGCGATAATAATACAACTAAGCTGGAAGTGAAAGCTCAACGTCTCCAATAATAACAAAAGGCGTTGGGCTTTTTTTTATTTAACACCAAATACGTGTTTCACCAAGCCCATAAACATTATCATGGCAGCGGGAACATAATTCCAGATGCTCTTGAATAGTGCCGACTGAAGCTTGATGTTGCCAGCAGCGCGTGCATTTAAAGCTCGTTGCAGCAGTCACTAATATACTTAAAAATTCGTCATTACCGCAACTATTGATTAAAGTAATGTTATCAACAGGTGTAGCTTCATAGTGGATACTCGCGCCTGACGTGATTAAGAAAAAGCGTAACTCAGCAGCCAGTGGGCATAATAATTGGTCAAGCTCACTATCCTTGGTGATAAAGAGCGTTACTTCAGCATCCAAACTCGAACCAATCGTCCCTGCTTGACGTGCTTGTTCCAGCGCTTTGTTAACCGCTTGTCTAGCTGTCAAAGCGAATTCTAATTTTGCTAAATCAAAGCCACGCATGGCTTGCGTTAATGCAGTATCGCTTGGCGCATCCAAGTACCATTTGCTCAATAGCACCGACGCTTGAGGTTGCTTAGGTAAATGTTGCCATAATTCTTCAGCGGTAAAGCTCAAAATCGGCGCTAACCACCGGGTCAACAATTGAATCAAGTGGTACATCACCGTTTGCGAAGAGCGCCTAGCAGGACTCTTGGCTTGACAAGTGTATTGGCGATCTTTGGTGATGTCTAAGTAAAAGGAACCCAACTCAATCGAGCAAAATTGTTGAATCTTTTGGGTGATCAGATGAAATTCAAAACTGTCATAGGCAGACAGGATTTCTGTCTGTAATAATTTAGCTTTGGCTAGTAAACAGGCATCGAATACCAGCAAGTCTTCACCAGGTAATAGATCGCATTCGGGTTCAAAGTCATGCAAATTAGCCAGTAAATACCGAGCGGTGTTACGAATACGCCGATAAGTATCGGCGGTACGTTTTAAAATATCGTCAGATACCGCCATTTCACTGCGATAATCGGTCGAGGCAACCCACAAGCGCAACACATCAGCACCCAAATTTTGAATGACTTTTTCAGGCGCCACCACATTGCCAAGTGATTTCGACATTTTGCGGCCTTGCCCATCGACCGTGAAGCCATGAGTTAGAACGGTTTTATAAGGGGCCACGCCTTGCATGCCAACGGATGTTAATAAGGATGATTGAAACCAGCCGCGATGTTGATCCGAACCTTCTAAATAAAGATCGGCGGGAAAGCTTAATTCTGCTCGTCGCTGTAACACCGCATAATGCGAACTACCCGAATCAAACCACACATCAAGGATGTCGGTGGCTTTGTCATAGTCTTTAGCCTCATGACCAATGAGTGATTCGGCGCTGGCTGAAAACCAGGCATCAACGCCGCTTTGCTCGATCAGTAACGCAACTTGTTCGATGATGTCAGTGGTGCGAGGATGCAATTCCCCGGTCATTTTATGAGTAAATAAGGGAATCGGGACACCCCAGGTGCGTTGACGGGAAATACACCAATCCGGCCGGCCTTCGATCATGCCTTCAATGCGTTGTTTGCCCCAATCCGGCAACCAGCTAACACTGTCGATGGCGTTTAAAGCTTGGGTCCGTAATGAAGCTTGATCCATGCTGATAAACCAT
>CANCKG010000072.1 GCA_947378515.1 Gammaproteobacteria bacterium
ATTGAAGGTATTCCGACGGTGATTATGGCGCTGAGCGCGGCGGCCCCTAAAGCGCAATTACCACAATACATTCAAGTGGGTTTTATCAATGCTGAAGTCTTAGAAGAAATGCGGGAAGCTGTGTTAAAAAATTAACGGACCTTTGTACAGCAAGAAAGTCTCCGGCCTTTAGGCCGGAGTGTTTTAGACTTGGAAGAGGTGTGCAAATCGAACAAGTCCGCACCTTGTGAAACCTTAGGCGTAGGCCGAGGTACGGTGCTCCTACCGCCCTGAAGGGCGTGGTTTCAAACCAGCTAAGGAATTTGGATGAAAAAAATAATTGTATTATTTAGCCTACTTCTAACAAGTTGTTTATTTTCAAGCGCTAATGCGGCTGACGCTAATTTTTTAATATTATCCGATGTGCATTATCTTAAAGGAGGGCCAGTTGTTGATTACGGCAAAGGCGACAGCGGCGATGTTTTATGGCGCAATACTCAGGCACAATTACAGCAAGAAATCAGCCAAACCCATGCACAATTTATGCTGCTTCTCGGTGATTTACCGGCGCATGATGATGCCTCGCGCACCACTAATATTCAAGCCGTATTGCAAGATCTTAGCGCGACAGTTAATATCCCCGTTTTTTATGTGCCAGGCAATAATGATTCTTTAGGCAATGATTTAATGGCTGGAGATTATCATTCTTTTAGCAATAATAAAGGTCAAAATCCCTTAAGCTTAGATGCCAAGCATGCGTGGCCAGCATTGAATGCGAATCAAGCATGCGACACGTTGAGTGATACCCATCGTGCTTGCCTGATTAACCCTAAAGATGCGGCCCTGGCGCAGTTTGGGTTTTATGCCGCGCGTCCTTTGGGTTCAGCGGCTAAATTACGTTTGATTGTGTTAAACAGCGTTATTTTTTCGGCGCGCTATGTGAGTGATGATGGCGTTAGCCAAGAAAAAGCTACCACCGATGAATTAGCTTGGTTTAAAGCACAATTAGCTCAAGCGTCAACGGCCGGTGATGAAGTATTCGTTGCGCTGCATATTCCACCGGGTTTAGATGCTTATTCTGATACGCCAATGTGGAATGACGCTTTACCCGCCGAAGCAGATTTTATAACGGCCATGAACGATTATCAGACGATTATTAAAGGGGTGTTTTATGGTCATACCCATATGGATGAATTTCGTCGGCTGAATAATACCCTGGGTTCTCTAGCCGTACTGGCTTTATCGACGCCTGGGATTACCCCCGGCCATTATAATAGCCCAGCGATTAAAGCGTTTTCTTATGATGACAGTTTTGCTTTGACAGATGCGCAAACCATTTACACGAATCCTTTAGACAGTACCCACTGGTTTTCTTATGGCTTTAAAGCCATTTATCACTGCACTAAAGCGACGTTGTTTCAATGTGCTACTGATTTTTCAGTGCAAGATGACACGTTTGTAACAACGTATAAAGCGCATTACGCGGTTAATAATGCCGCTTTTCAACCGAACTATTGGTCTAATATCGTGGATGCTATTGATGTTGGTGCGGATTCAATAACCCATCATCCGACGCGTAAAGTGTTTTTTCAATGGCCCATTATGTTCTAGGGCAAGCACGCCAAAATGCCGGGCTAAATTAATTGGCCAGCAATCCAGGGCGAAGAGACGCGCGGTACGATCGGATAAATTGGCCAATTGTTGATTGCGCGTTAATAATTTTGTCGACAGCTGCTCGATTGTTAATTTGTCTTTAAAAAATTCTATTAAACACGTGACATCGTGCAAGCCAAGGTTTAAGCCTTGGGCGCCAATTGGATTTAACGTGTGCGCTGCATTACCGATGATGATGGCGCGCTGTTCGATGACGCGTTTAGCTAAGGTCAGCTGCAAAGGATAGTGTTGGCGTGGTCCGAGGCTTAAAAAAGGCCCTAATTGCCAGCCAAAGTGTTGCTGTAAAGCGAGTCGATAATCGTCAGCAGCTAAGTCAAGGAAATGCTGTGCGGTTGTGCTCGGCATTACCCAGACGCTGCCACAGCGTTTATCGCTCAAGGGTAATAATGCCAATACCCCATGCTTTAAAAACCGTTCGAAGGCTTGGCCAGCCGCGTTTTGATTCAGTTCAAGTACACTGACGATGGCGGTTTGTTGATAATCGTAAGTGTGGGTGGGAATGTTTAATTGTTCACGAATAAAAGATTGGCTACTGTCAGCGGCAATTAACCAATCGGCATGGATGGCATGTATTGTTTCCCCTTGCTGTAATTCAAGTTGCACCGATGATTCATATTGGCGAAAATGAGTGAGTTTTGTCTGATCTAAGACGGTAATCTTTGTCCCGCATAGGCTTAATGCTTGTTGTAAGGTTTGATGCAAATCGGCGATTTCGATGACATAGCCCAATGCCTTTGCCTGCACGTCAGCGGCTGTTAAAAAGGCTTTGGCAAAACTGCCTTGTTCGGAAATCTGAATCGAGTCAATGGCTTCGGTTGTAGCGGTTAAATTTTCCCATAAGCCTAAGCTTGCGAGTAACTGTTGTGAACAGGCATTTAAAGCCAGTGTTCGGGTATCGGTGTGTTTTTTAGGGATTAAACTGCCTTGCGCTTTGCTATCGAATAATAAAATATTAAGTGACGTTTTTTGAGCCAGTGCGATGCTAAGACTGGTGCCGACTAAACCGGCGCCGCAAATGGCGATATCATAATGGTGCTTCATGGCGACGGTGGTCTCTTAATGGCAGCGATCGGGATACTGACATTGCCATCGTTATCCAGTCGGTGCGGTTTTTGATAAGGATTAAAGGCATGACCAAAATAAGCTTCGATCGTGACCATTAAGCGTTGCTTGGGGGCAGGAAAATGATGTCGATAATAGTCTTCGACTGCCCGCCAAAAAGTTTTGCCGACATAAGATGGGTCAGCATGCTCGATGAATTTGATTGAACCGACACTTTTTAATTCTTGCAATAACGCCGTTAATGACGGATAGCTTAAGTGAAAATAGTCGTTATCGAGAACCGGATCCATGAAAGTGGCTTTGACTAAACTATCTCCCGTATCGTGCAGGTCAATAAAGGCATTGACCCTCGGTGTTGGATCGATTGCGGCAAAACTTAAGTCTAATTCTTTCAAGCTATCAGGGCCGAGATTAGAAAACATCAATAAGCCACCCGGTACGAGGACGCGCATGCATTCTTGCCACAAGCGAGGGTAATCTAATAACGCCGGCAATAGTAGATTAGCAACAATTAAATCGACACTGTGATTGGCAATCGGTAATTGATACGCATCGGCGGTGAGGATTTTAATCGTCGGTTGATCGTGGCAATTCGCCTGTGCTTGCTTATTCATTGCCTGACAAAAATCAAGCGCGATGATATCTGCTTCAGGATAAAGGAGGCTCAATGTACGACTGGTTTTCCCCAGGGCACTGCCTAAATCAAGTATCCGTTGGGGTTTAATCATGATGAAACTCAAGCGTTCCAGTAAAGCATCTCCGACGGTATCAATCAGGCAAGCGGCTTGTGCATAACGCCCGACATGACGGTTATGACTACGTTGCAGTGCGTTTTTAAAGGAATGTCCAGTCATAGCTGCAAACTCGTGTCATTGGCCAACCATTGACGGATTATATCGATTTGGAGTTCTGAGCTTAAAAAGGGTGCGTGACCGATTTGGGGTATTTCAATCGCCGTTAAGCGACGATGTGCGTGTTTCATTTTTGTAATGGTATCGTTCAATAATACATCGGAGTTTTCGCCGCGAATGACTAAGCATGGGCAACGCACATTTTTCCACGCTGTCCATAAGCGTTGTTGATCCTCAGCACTAAAACTGGGAATGTGAATATTGACATCTGAGCGCAAGGTATAGTCACCTGTTGGCGTCGGTTTAATACTGCATTTTGTCAAATGACGCCACTGGCTATCGGTTAGCGTGCCAAAATCCTTTAAGTTTCGACGAAAATAGCGTTCAGCCAAATCAAGCGAGCTAAAAATAACAGCATTCTGCGGTAAGGCTTGCTGAATACGCTTAATCCCGAGATTGCCGAGGTCTGGACCAATGTCGTTTAAAATCAATCGCGCAATGGGCGTGTGTACTTTACTACTTAACATAATACCGATGATTCCGCCCATCGAAGTGCCGAGCCAATCGACGTGGTTGACATTTAACCGTGCGATCAGCGCAAGTAAATCGTGTAAATACTGCTCGAGGCAATAATCAGCCGGATTTGTTAACCACTCACTTAAACCGCGGCCAGCGATATCTGGACAAATCACCCAAGCACCTTCAGCGCTGAGTTGTTTAGCTAATGCATCAAAATCGCGACCATTTCGGCTTAAGCCATGCACACACAGTAACGGCCTGTCATTGGGCGTGCCCCATTCGTGATAACTCAAACGATGTAAGCCGGAACTATTTAAACTTAAGTAATGACCTGTTTTCATGGGATGATCCTGTAGCTTGAGTGTGCGATAGCATGATTATAAAGAATCCAGATTATTTTTGCCGTTATAATGTGCCACGTGAATCAATAATAAGGGATAAGGATGGCCATTGTTTCAAAAAAATATTTGAGTGTCTTTGGTTTGGTGATGATCAATGTGATTGCCATCGATAGTTTAAGAACGCTACCGATGGGGGCTACTTATGGCTTTTCATTAGTGTTTTATTATCTGCTTGCCGCGACCGTGTTTTTTGTGCCAGTCGCTTTAGTGGCGGCGGAATTAGCGACTGGCTGGCCTGAAACTGGCGGTATTTATGTGTGGGTGAGAGAAGCCTTTGGTAAACAAACAGGTTTCATAACAATTTTTTTACAATGGTTTTACAATGTCTGTTGGTATCCCACCATTATGGCGTTTATTGCCGCTACGTTAGCGTATTGCATCGACCCTGCCTTAGTGGATAATAAAATCTATATGTTAGGCGTGATTACGATATTTTTTTGGGGTTCCACGTGGTTTAATAGCCTCGGAATCGGGACATCGACTTACTTAAGTACCTTAGCGGCCATCATTGGTACCTTATTGCCGATGATGGTGATTGTTATTTTGGGAGTGGTGTGGCTGGTGCAAGGCCATGTCGTACAAATAGCCTTTTCGTTTGATAGTTTTATGCCAAATATCGCCAATATCCATGGTCTGGTGTTATTAACTGGCGTGATCTTTGGTTTGGTTGGTATTGAAATGTCCGCTAGTCATGCTGGAGATGTTAAAAATCCACCGCGTGATTATCCTAAAGCAGTATTTTGGTCGACGGTCATTATTTTAGCCTCGTTGATTCTTGCTTCGTTAGCGATCGCTTT
>CANCKG010000073.1 GCA_947378515.1 Gammaproteobacteria bacterium
AAAGGGATAGTCAATCCAATTGGTCCGATAGAACCTGGTTCGGCGCCAATGGCGTTGAGAATGTCATCGGGTTCAGCCATGGCCAGTGGCGACAATACCCCTGGGCATTTGATAGCTTTGGTGGCATTTAAGTCATGATCGCCACGCAAGATAAAAGCCATTACTGGTGTGTCAATGCCTTTGACCAACACACATTTGATGGTTTTTTCAATCGGTACGTTTAAAAAGTCGATCACTTCAGTGATACTGCGTTTATTCACTGTAGCAACTTTTTGTAACGCAACTTCAGTAGGGGTTTGACACACCGGGATCGCAGCACTGGCTAATTCTAAATTAGCAGCATACGTACCTTTGTCACTATAAAAAATCGCATCTTCACCGGCATCGGCCAACACTTGAAATTCATGCGATTTACTGCCGCCGATTTCACCCGAATCGGCTTGCACCGCTCTGAAGCTTAAGCCTAAGCGGGTAAAAATTGCCATGTAGGCGCCATACATGGCGTCATAACTCTTGGCCATCGCTGTATCATCAATATCAAAGGAATAGGCATCTTTCATGATGAATTCACGAGCGCGCATCACACCGAAGCGGGGGCGAATTTCATCGCGAAATTTGGTTTGGATTTGATAGACACTCAACGGCAATTGTTTGTAACTGGTCAATTCGTGACGCAATAAATCGGTGACCACTTCTTCATGCGTTGGGCCATAACAGTACAATCGTTTATTCCGATCGGCCATTTTCAATAACATCGGCCCGTATTGTTCGAAGCGACCGGTTTCTTGCCACAATTCAGCCGGTTGAATCGATGGCATCAAGATTTCTTGGGCATGGATACGATTCATTTCAAAGCGGACGATGGCTTCTACTTTACGCAAAACTATTAAGCCTAGAGGCAGCCAGGTGTATAAACCCGACGCTAATTTACGAATTAGGCCAGCTCGCAGCATTAATTGTTGGCTAGTGATATCGGCATCGGCGGGGGTTTCTTTGAGGGTGCTTAAAAATAACTGAGAAGTGCGCATAAGAATCGGTCTTAGAAGATGATCGCTGATTTTAGCATAGATAAGTTGAACGTGTTTAGGGCTGGCGATCGAGTCGACCCGTATAATTAACCGCATTTGAATAGTTTAAGACTGAGGTTGAATAGCGCCGGTGCTATTCAACCTCAGCAAGCCGCGTCAGAACCCGTGCGACGGGGGGACTGACTCAATGTTTTCCGGGGGGCAAGCATCATTAGCCTTTACACACCACGTCCCAGTATTACAAACAGTAGAATTACATATGGTGGTTTCCTTCAATGGCTGACCATTACCATCGACGCATTGGTCGGTGCTAGCAGAGCAAACCCCTTTGGCATAAGCAGAAGTTTGCAGAGCTAAACAAGCCAATAAACAGAAGGTAGTAACAATTTTATTTTGCATAATATTCCTTAATTTGAACGATTTTAATGGGATTTATTTATGAGCGCTAGGGTCTAGCAAATTTAAGCCGACGGCAACTCGATGACCATAATCTGGATCGGCTTTATAAAAATGGCCAAGTTGACGTTCTTGAATAAAGCGTGGCACTGTGGCTAGGGCTGCGACTATATTGCCAATCAACAGCATTTTTTTATCTTCGGTCATCAAACGGTATAAATCACCGGCTTGTGAATAATCGTCGTTGCCCTGATCATAGCGATCAGCGTCACCACAAATTTTTAATGGCGGTTCTTTTAAGGGGTAGGCATCAACAGGTCCATTAAAACTGTTGGGTTGATAATTGACCGATGAGCCGCCATTGGCATCAAAGCGCGTTTGACCATCACGATGGTAAGTGTTAATAGGGCAATGCGCTTTGTTGATGGGGAGCTGGCTATAGTTGGTGCCGATGCGATAGCGATGTGCATCGGGGTAAGAGAGTAAGCGTGCTTGAAGTACTTTATCAGGTGATGCGCCAATGCCAGCTGGCATGTTGCTGGGCTCAAACGCGGCTTGTTCGGTTTCGGCAAAGACATTATCGGGATTACGATTAAGTTCGAACAGGCCGACTTCAATTAAGGGATAATCTTTATGGGGCCAGACTTTAGTGAGATCAAAGGGATTGATCGGGTAAGTTTCAGCTTCAAGTTCAGGCATGATTTGTACAAAAACGCGCCATTTAGGGAAATCTCCTTGGTCGATGGCATTATGCAAATCACGCCGATGATAATCGGGATCTGTTCCGGCTAAAATAGCCGCTTCACTATTAGTCAAACATTGAATGCCTTGTTCGGTTTTAAAATGCCATTTTACCCAAAAGCGTTCACCTTTCGCCGTCCATAAACTGTAGGTATGGGAAGAGAAACCATCCATGTGACGATAACTCGCTGGGATGCCACGATCAGAAAACAGAATCGTGTTTTGATGTAAAGATTCAGGCGATAGACTCCAGAAATCCCACTGCATGGTATTGTCTCGCATGCCAGTGCCAGGATCACGTTTTTGAGAATGAATAAAATCAGAAAATTTCAAGGCATCACGCACAAAAAAGACCGGTGTATTGTTGCCAACGAGGTCCCAGTTACCGTCTTCGGTATAAAATTTCAAGGCAAAACCGCGTGGGTCACGAACCGTATCGGCAGAGCCGGATTCGCCTGCGACAGTCGAAATGCGCATAAATAGTTCGCATTGAGTGCCTACTTTGGCAAACAATTTGGCGCAGGTATAAGCGGAAATATCGTGCGTAACAGTAAAGTGGCCATGGGCACCCGCACCTTTGGCATGAACAACACGCTCCGGTACACGTTCACGATTGAACTGGGCCATTTTTTCAATTAACTGCGCATCGGCCATTAATACCGGGCCTCTTTGGCCAGCAGTTAAACTGTTTTGATTGTCGTTAATTGGTATACCAGTATTGGTCGTCATGTAAGGGCATTTAATCATCGTCATTCCTTGTTAATGAATTTATAGTTACGCACCGGTTAAAAGTATAGCACTAAGAATAAGTGAATTCCATGCTATACCCATCGCACCCAGCAATTCTCGGTGGAAACCCACTATAACCCGCACTGCTATCGGTTTTAATAGTCAAAAGTCTAGGAAATGAAAATCTTTAAAGTACCGCTACATCTGGGCTAGAGGCTTCACCGAGAATTACTGTTAATACGCTACGTAGAGAGATTAAGCTGTTGTACTTTTTGATGGGCATGCTCGTTATTTTACTACGGTGTAAAAATATCCTAAATAACAAATTCATGCTATGATCGCTCCTATGGTATTTTCAGATGTGGATTTTATGTGGCATAACTTAAGGATATGACAATGACTAAGCCGCCTTTATTTTGGACTATTTTAAAAAAAACCACCTTTATCTTTAGCCTATTGAGTATTTTTTTTTGTGCAAGTGATGTGGCATTGGCGCAAAATGTTCGTTGTGGAGCAGAAAATCAATCATTTATTTGTCCGAACCAAGCTAATGCCTGTGTGTCACACAGAGTATGCGAAAAAATGGGAGTCTATTGTCAAAAAACCATGGGACCTGGGTATATATGGAATGAAAACCAACAGCAGTGTGTTTTTAACTGATAACTTTACTAATCAGCTTCTGTTGGCGGTGAGTTCATTCGCTTTTTTGGTCACTGTTTACGACGCTGCGCGCTGAAAATTAAGCCCTTGCACTTTTTGATGAAAGAATCGCGATTCTCTCCCTTTAACATGCACCTATGCACGGGAAACCCGCGCATAGGTGCTAAATAGCTGGCTGAGTAAATTGACCATTCATTAATCTAAGCGTAAATAATAATAGGGGGCTGAATAGCTATACAAGCTTCTTATATGCCGCTCACCATTTAAGATATGAGGTTAACGATTTAACGTGTGCCGATGGTGTGACTCTAGTCTACCCACACAGTTAGCGAAAAATGCTTATTTTTGAATCCATAACGTGCCATTGAGCGAAAATGAGCGAATATCATCAAATGGGTTAGCTTCATCATTTTTATTTATTTGACTCTTGTTGGTTAATAAATCACCTAAAGCAAAAGTAGCGGCTAATTGATCAATCGGATTACGTAGCGGTATGGCTGTGAATGACGAAACACTCGTTTTTTTTTCTTTTTTTAGCATGATTATTTCCAAAATAAAAGTAGTTTTTTTTAAGTCTAACTATTTTTTATTAAGGTATTATTAAGCGATTATATCGATTCAACACCTATGCGCAAGAAACCTAGCCGCAGTGCAGGTTAAGGGGGAATCAAAAAATGCAGTGTATTTTTTGGTTGAACGCCAAAAGCTTAGGATTTTGGCGTTGCCACGAAGCCCTTCTTAACCATCTCTCATCGCAGCCAGTCGCCACAGCTAAGCTTTTACGAAAAATATAAGAAATGTGCTGAATGGTTAACGCTTTTGTAATGCCACCAAATAATTAACATCAACATCATTGCTTAAAGAAAAAACTTTACGTGTCAAAGAATAATCAATCCCAGTTAATTTTTTTAACGCTAATCGCTCATTGCGAGCAACGCGCAATAATTCAGACGGTTTAATAAAGGCTTGATAATCGTGCGTGCCTTTGGGGAGAAGGTGTAACACATATTCGGCACCGATAATGGCTTGCAGATAAGCTTTGGCGGTGCGATTTAACGTCGATAAAAAAACCCAACCTTGTGGCTTCACTAATAGGCTACAAGCTTTGATGATCGAAGCGGGATCGGGGACATGCTCGAGCATTTCATAACACACGACAATATCGTATTCGGCGGGATGCGTTTCAGAAAAACTTTCAGCAGAAATTAATTGATAATCGATGTCGAGCTTGTTTGCTAGGGCATGATCTTTAGCGACTTGTAAAGTATCAATCCCTAAATCTAAGCCCGTGCAGATGGCACCTACCTTGCTCATGCTTTCCGTTAAGATGCCGCCACCACAACCGATATCGATGACTTTTTTAGTATTGAGTGAGATAAATTGTTCAATAAACGCCAGTCTAATGGGATTCAATAAATGCAGTGGCCGATAACTGCCATCCAGATCCCACCAATCAGCTTGGGCATTGAATTTAGCAATTTCGGCGGAATTTACGTTCATTATTAAATCGCCAATAATAACCGGCTAGGATCTTCCAATAATTCTTTAACTGTCACTAAAAAGCTCACGGAAGTTTTGCCATCGATAATCCGATGATCATAAGACAGGGCTAAATACATCATCGGGCGAATGACAACTTGTCCTTTTTCAGCGACCGGACGATCTTGAATTTTGTGCATACCT
>CANCKG010000074.1 GCA_947378515.1 Gammaproteobacteria bacterium
ACATTGAATCGCTTCTAATGCCATTTGAGTGGCTTTTTCTGCGGTAAACAGGATTACGCCAGCGGCATCTTTACGCGTTGTTTCAGAGCGATCACACGCACTGGCGACGGCATATAAATAAGCCCGTGACGCATTGAGGGTGCTGTACATATCGGCCACTTTGCCTTGAATGAATTGAAATTCACCGATGGCCTGGGAAAATTGTTTGCGTTCTTTGATATACGGTAAGACGACATCTAAGCAGGCTTGCATAATCCCAATAGGACCGGCAGCTAACACCACTCGTTCATAATCCAAGCCGCTCATCAAAATTTTTACGCCGCAGTTGAGTTCACCTAAGATGTTGATCCGTGGTACGCGGCAGTGATCGAAGACGAGTTCACAGGTATTGGAACCGCGCATGCCTAATTTATCAAGTTTTTGAGCCGTGCTGAAGCCGCTCATGCCCTTTTCGATGATGAAAGCGGTGATGCCACGAGAACCGGCGTGTTTATCCGTCTTGGCATAGACAATTAAAGTCTCGGCATCCGGCCCATTAGTGATCCACATTTTAGTGCCGGTTAACAGAAAATCATCGCCTTGGGCTTCGGCATAAAGTTGCATTGCCACTACATCCGAGCCGGCATTGGCTTCACTCATCGCCAGGGCGCCGACATGTTCACCAGAAATAAGTTTCGGTAAATAGCGGGCTTTTTGATCCGCCGTGCCATTGCGTGATAATTGATTGATGCATAAATTCGAATGGGCGCCATAACTTAAACCGACTGAGGCGGAAGCGCGACTGATTTCTTCCATCGCAATCACGTGGGCTAAATAACCCATGCCGCTACCACCGTAAGTTTCTTCGGCGGTAATGCCTAAGAAGCCTAAGTCGCCAAGAAGCGGCCATAAATCGCGTGGGAAGACATTCGTGTGATCGATGTCTGACGCCCGTGGTGCGATGTGTTGTTTGGCAAATTCATAAATGGTATGGCGCAGTAAATCGATTTCTTCACCTAAATTAAAATTAAACGCAGACATGGTGGATCCTAGTATTTCATATAAATTTGTTCGTTAGAGAAAATTTGTCGTAATTGGTTTAATAATTCATCAGTGGGTTTCACTTGGAAGCGAGCACCTAGCAAACAGTCTACCATGCTGTTGTCAAACCGATAGCTTAACTGAACCGGGCAATTACCGGCGTTTTGCGTCAAACAGTTTTTGAATTCTTCGGTTAAGCATAGCTTTAATTCGTCGCTCGTGAGACGGATCATTAAGGCTTCGGCCAGTAATTCGCGGGCTTGACTCAGGGATTGCGCGCGTTTGACAGTCAAGCGAATACCACCGGAAAATTTATCATTATCAACGATGCCATCGATAATCAAGATGGTATTTTTTTGCAAAATTCCACGGCAATTGTCTAATTCTTCACTAAAAATCACGCAATCGATTTTAGCACCTGCTTCATCCAACGTTGCAATCCCCATCCGATCACCCCGTTTGGTGGTGATGACTTTTAAAGCCGTTAATTGACCCGCGATAGTGACGGTTTTTTCAGAAGGGGTTAATTGACTGATATGAGCAGTGGCTAAATGGTTTAATTCATCGCCATACACCGATAAGGGATGGCCCGATAAATACCAACCCAAAGTTTCTTTTTCAAAAGCTAATAATTGACTGGCGGGAAATTCTTCTACTAACACATAATCCGGCGTGTGTTCGTGGGCTAGTGCACCAAATAAATCGCCTTGATTGCCTAATTTTGTTTGCTGTTCGGCGTGTTGGCAAGCGATGCTTAAACTGGCCATTAAACTGGCACGATTAACGTTAAACCCATCGAAGCCACCGGATTTGATCAAACCTTCGAACACGCGTTTATTAACTTTGCGCAAATCGCAGCGACTGCAGAAATCAAATAAATCGCGATAAGCGCCATTAATTGTTCGTTCGTCAATAATGCCGGCGAGTGCGGCTTCGCCAGAGCCTTTGATGGCACCTAAGCCATAGCGAATTTCAGGGCAATCGATTTTTTCATACGAGACGGTAAATTTAATGTAATCGGTATTGATATTGGGCGCTAATACGGTCAATTGCATCGCTTGACATTCTTCGATGAATAACACAACTTTATCGGTATTATCCATGTCCGAGGATAAGACAGCGGCCATAAATTCCGCCGGATAATGGGTTTTTAACCAGGCCGTTTGATAGGATAATAAAGCATAAGCGGCCGAATGCGATTTATTGAAACCGTAACCTGCAAATTTTTCCATCAAATCGAAGATCGACGTTGCTAGCGCTAAGTCGACGTCACGCGCGACCGCCCCATCGGTAAACAATTGCCGTTGCTTAGCCATTTCGGAGGCATCTTTTTTACCCATCGCTCGCCTCAGCATATCGGCGGCGCCCAAGCTAAAATTCGCTAACACTTGAGCGATTTGCATCACTTGTTCTTGATACAGAATGACGCCATAGGTGGGGCTTAAGATTTCTTCTAAATCCGGATGCGGATAAACGACTTCGGTGATACCGTGTTTACGGGAAATAAAATCATCGACCATGCCCGATTGCAAGGGGCCGGGGCGAAACAAGGCGACCAAAGCGACGATGTCTTCGAAACAATCGGGTTTTAAGCGGCGAATGAGATCTTTCATGCCGCGGGATTCTAATTGGAATACGGCAGTCGTCGCCGCCAGTTTTAATTGCACAAAGGTCGGGGCATCGTCGAGTAAAATTAAATTAATATCGAGCGGGGCTAATTGTTCAAGAGATCTGCGAATATTGATGTTTTTAATCGCCCAATCGATGATGGTAAGGGTTCGTAAACCTAAAAAGTCGAATTTGACTAAGCCGACCGCTTCGACATCGTTCTTATCAAATTGACTAACGAGATTGGAACCATCGGCTTCACAATACAGTGGCATGAAATCGGTCAGTTTCGAAGGCGCAATGACTACGCCACCGGCATGTTTACCAGCATTACGAACCAGTCCTTCGAGTTTTAAGGCTAAATCTATCAAGGCTTTGACGTCAGGCTCTTCATCATAGCGGCGTTGTAATTCCGCTTCTTGTTGCAGCGCCATTTCTAGCGTGATGCCAATTTCAAAGGGAATTAATTTAGCGATTTTATCGACGAAGCCATAAGGGTGGGCGAGCACCCGACCGACATCGCGAATTACCGCTTTGGCGGCCATCGAGCCATAAGTGATGATTTGTGATACCGCTGTGCGACCGTATTTATTGGCGACATAATCGATCACCCGATCGCGACCTTCCATGCAAAAATCGACGTCAAAATCCGGCATCGACACCCGTTCGGGATTTAAAAACCGCTCGAACAGCAGATCGTATTGTAAAGGATCGAGATCGGTAATGCCGAGAGCATAAGCGACCAAGGAACCAGCACCCGAACCACGTCCAGGACCCACGGGAATGCCATTGTCTTTCGACCATTGAATGAAATCAGCGACGATTAAAAAATAACCGGCAAAACCCATTTGATTGATGACTTTTAATTCGGTCTCAAGTCGCTGCCAATACTCCTTATCGCTAAAATCTTTGATGCGGGCGATGTGCGCATGTTCGGTTAAGAAATCCAGACGTTTTTTTAAACCTTTTTGACTGAGGTTCGTTAAATAATCTTCGGTTGACAGTGAACCGGTCGGATAAGTGGGTAAACTGGTAATGCCGAGTTCCCAACAGACGCTGCAACGCTTGGCGATTTCCAGGGTATTGCTAATCGCTTCGGGGAGATCACTAAAGAGTGTCAGCATTTCAGCCGGCGTGCGTAAATATTGCTGTTCGGTATAACGTCGCAAGCGGCGCGGATCATCTAAGACCACCGAATCATGGATGGCAACCCGTGCTTCATGCGCTTCAAAGTCATCTTGATTGATGAACCGCACATCGTTGGTGGCCACCAGTGGCAATTGCTGTTGATAAGCCAATGGCAAGACTTGTTGTTCGTAGGCTTGTTCGGCCGGTTTAGCCGTCCGGGATAATTCGATATATAGCCGATTTGGAAAAAGGGTACACCATTTTTTCAACACATCGGGGGCGGCATGCGGATTATTACTGCTTAAGCTTTGCGCTAATTCACTTTGGTAATTGACTAGCACAATCAAGCCTTCACAATGCTGAGGCATTAACCACTCGGCGTTGATTTGTGGAATACCTTGGATTTGACCTTCCGTGTATGAACGTGATACTAATTCCGTCAAATGGCGATAGCCTTGGCGATTTTGACACAATAAGGTACAGCGCCAAGGCTCGGTGGGTTTAATGGGATTCATGATCCATAAGTCGACACCCAAAATGGGTTTAATACCGCTTTTAAGGGCGGCTTTGTAAAATTTTACCGCCGCAAATAAATTGCTTTGATCGGTGAAAGCAATCGCCGGTGTCTGTTCGGTATTTAAGCGGTCAAATAAATCATCGAGCCGAATGACACTATCGACCAGCGAATATTCGGTATGAACGCGTAAATGAATAAAGGTCATTGCTCTAATAACCTTTTCGCGATGATGGTTTGCATGATTTCATTGGTGCCTTCTAAAATTTGATGGACCCGTAAATCCCGTAAAAAGCGCTCAATTGGATAATCTTTCAAATAACCGTAACCACCGTGTAATTGTAAAGCTTGATTGGCAATCTCAAAACATTCATCGGTCGCAAATTTTTTTGCCATTGCGCATTGAGTCACTAACTGCGGATCATGATTATCGATCGCAGCCGCGGCGCGATAGACCATTAAGCGTGCGGCATCTAAGCGCGTTGCCATAGTCGCTAAGGTAAATTGAATATGTTGAAATTGACTTAAATGCTTACCAAATTGCGATCGTTCTTGGACATAAGCGAGTGTTGCTTTTAAGCACGCGGCAGCGCCACCTAATGAACAAGCGGCGATATTAACGCGGCCCCCGTTTAAAGCCGTCAGGGCAATCGAAAAACCGCTATTTTCTGTGCCCAATAATTGGCTGCTCGGCACCCGGCAATTTTCAAAAAACACCATGGCGGTCGGTTGCGAATGCCAACCGAGTTTTTGTTCGAGTTTGCCAAAAGAGAGGCCAGGGCTATCTTTATCGACCAAGATGCAACTAATGCCTTTAGGGCCCAGTTCTCCAGTTCTGACCATT
>CANCKG010000075.1 GCA_947378515.1 Gammaproteobacteria bacterium
CCATGCCTACCAATTAGCGTGGCTATTTTGGTTGATCATGACGGCACTGTATCCTTTAGCGATTGATCCTGACCCACGCTTTTTAGCAAAAATTGCTCCTGGCGTCTTATGGATCGGGGTATTATTGATTAATTTATTGCTATTGCCAAAGCTATTCATGGAAGACTATCAAGATGGAACATTGACAGATATGATTCGCGCGCCTAATAAATTAGTGGCTATCGTGTGGGCGAAATTAATCGCTCAATGGCTAGCCAGTAGCCTACCCTTATGCTTAACGGCACCACTACTCGCGCTATTATTACAATTACCTCGTTGCGCGTATGAGGCATTAGTGTTTAGTTTACTCTTAGGCACGCCTATTATCAGTTTACTCGGCGCTTTATTAGCGAGTTTAACATTGAGCGCTGCCAGTCGCCAATTGTTATTGCAATTATTGTTTTTACCCTTAACCGTTCCGGTCTTGATTTTAAGCAGTAGTGCTGTCAATCAGGCCACTTTACAGATCAGCTATCACGGTGTTTTAGCGTGGCTCGGTGTAATTTTAATTATTAGTTTATTGATCATTCCCCTTGCGATCAGTAAACTGTTGCCACTGCATTATCGTTAATACAGTGCGCGAGCCTAAACGCTCGTACACTGTTACCGAGCTTTAACTTTTATGACTTCAATTCGCACCACCCTCAAGCAGCTTGGCATCACCGAATGGCAGCTGCGGCCCTATGCTAATCCCGCTATCAGCGAAGCACCATCCGTATCTCTTGACACCTTGAATCAATGCATTTTACACTGTCAACGTTGTCCACTGAGTCAAACACGCAAGCAAGCTATTTTCGGTATCGGCAACCCTAAGGCAAAATTGATGTTAATTGGTGAGCAACCCGATGCCCATACGGATGCTACCAAACTGCCGTTTACAGGCCCAGTGGGCGAATTATTAACAAAAATGTTAGCAGCGATTGAGCAGACACCGGACAGTGTCTATCTCACCACTCTCGTCAAGTGCCATCCTCTTGATAATCGCAGCCCTTTTGGCAATGAAATCGCTGAATGCCTACCTTATTTACAACAACAAATTGCTTTAGTACAACCGAAAGTGATCCTGACTATGGGACCACTCGCGATCCAAAGCCTCTTAGCCTACAAAACGTCTTTGGCGACTTTACGCGGTCAAACCTTGGCCTTTGGTGATACGCGCATACCCATTATCGCGTCTTATACTCCGGCTTATCTCTTACATAATCCAAGTGATAAGCGTGGTGCCTTTCAAGATTTATTACGAGTAGCTGCACTATTAAAAGAAGTGCCGCGCTGACATTAATCCGTCGTACTGGTAGAGGTCGTCACTGGGGCCGTTTTTGCCTCTGTGCTGCTGGACGGCGGGCTAGTTGGCTTAATTTCCGAGGTTTTTGGCTTATCTTTAAAATCTGTTACATACCAACCACTGCCTTTTAATTGAAAACCTGCCGCGGATACTAAACGTTCAAAACTTGGCTGATGACACTGTGGGCATTGCGTTAAAGGCGCATCAGACAGTTTTTGTAATTTGTCTTCTTGATGTAAACACAGCTTGCATTGATATTCATAAATAGGCATAAAAAAGTACAACCTTAAAATAAGCGAGTGGCAATTTTAACAGAATGCGCGCCTGTTAAGGGTGTTTCTAACCTATATACTACTTAATAAGAGCATTAAGCAATATGCTTTATGCTGCACAACCTCTACACCAAACGGACCTTCTCTATGCCAACGCACGCTATTGTTCTTTATACACCAGATACACCAGCACAAACTCAACCTAAACTACGACCAACGATAACGCTGGCAAACTTTCTTTTAAATCGTAGCGAACCGCAAGATGCCTTTCTCCATACGATCCGTGCTGCAGCGCAAGACTATCAAATCACTCATCGCATGGCTAATTTTATGCAGTGGTTATTATTTCTCTTGCCACGCGATGCTTTAATGACCACGAAAATCCCGCAATCAGGCGAAGCGTGGTTACAAAAAGCCGCTGACGCTATCCTACTCACCTTTCACAACAATTATCAAGTCACTCGTCCGGCAATGATCATGTTTTTTAACCTGATGTTAGAAAAACTAGGCGAAGGAATGAAAAGCGAAGCGCTGAGTGCGCGTCTTGCCTTAAAAGACTTATTTATGCCCTATATTACCTATTTTCCTCGGCAAGGCTTTAATGCCTTAACGCCACAGCAACGCTTAGAAAATAAATGGTCACAAGCGGCACTTGATAATAACAAACCGATTCACTGGGGTTACTGTGTGCTGACAGAAGAAAATAAACAAGAATTTAACTACGCCATGCTGGCCATCCAAAACCACTCACCACTACATTACGCCCAATGGCTGCTCACCTATTTAACGCGACGTGATTTAACCATGGTATTTGGCATATGCAATGATCACTGTCGTCAATTAACACATTTCATTTTTGCCGACTATCGAGCCGACACCCATCTACTATCTCTGGAAAAATTGGTTGATTTTTATCGCAATAAATTTGCAGTTCTGTTAATCGTGAGGCAATTCCATCCGCGTGGCCATGCCCTATCGAAAATTTACCATAATTTTACACAATTACTGGAAATCTATTTAGAAAATCCGCAAATCATCATACAACACGTTAGCACGAAAGAAATATCACAGCCACCAGTAGCAGTGACGCTCAAACCCTGTCAATCCTTAATCGCTCCGATCCATACCAGCACAAAAAAGCAGCTGCAGAAACAAGCATCTTTTCTTAACCTTGCACAGCTTGCGGGCAACACGTCAAAATATTCTTAAAACACGCGATATCACGTGTTTACAAAACAAGCCAGGAATGGGTATAACCGCCCTTTAATGTATAGAAATTTTAACGGTTAGTTTTGGTAAACACCGAAATTATTTTTGAGCAAGCAAAAAACCGTAAGAGCGACCCTTTAGAGTCGCCCATCGGAGTCGCGGGCATGATTATTCCACCGATAACCAATGTGATTCCACGATCACATCACTATACCCATCTCACCGGAAGGTGCAATGGGTATAGTCTTCATCTTGAGGATCATTACTTGGCCAGGGCTGAAAATCATCGGGGGATTGTCAAGTCGAATGTCAATTATTATTACTCCATGAACCAGGCTTGTTTGAACAGCGACATTGTATGATAATGACGTTTTGCTGGCCTTTGTGCGATAAACCCTTCTTCATTAAAACGATATTTAACTCTCATGACAATTCCGGTAATCACTATTGATGGCCCCAGTGGCTCAGGCAAAGGCACCATTGGCCAAATGATCGCGCGACACTTAAAGTGGCATTACCTCGATAGTGGCGCTTTGTATCGGGTCTTAACCCTGCAAGCCCTCAAAGCACAAGTAGATTTACACGATGAACATCACTTAGCCGCTATGGCGCTGCATTTACCCGTACGTTTTGTCGATAGTGCGACGCACCACCGAATCTTCTTACACCACCATGATGTTACCGAGAGCATTCGTTCTGAAGAAGTCAGTCGAGCCACGTCTATCTTGGCGGCATCTCCGTTAATTCGCACCAATTTATTAGCCAGGCAGCGTGCGCTGGCCCTTGCTCCGGGACTTGTGACCGATGGTCGCGACATGGGCACGGTGGTATTTCCTAAAGCAAAGGTTAAATTCTTTTTTATTGCCAGCGCTGCTGAGCGTGCTGAACGACGCTACAAGCAATTGCAGCAGCTTGGCGTTGGCGCTAACTATGAAGCCATTTTAACTGAACTCGAAGCTCGCGATTTACGCGATCAAACGCGGCCAGTCGCTCCGTTAAAACCCGCACCAGATGCGCATATCTTAGATACATCAGGCTTAAGTATTGACGTCGTATTTCAATACGTCTTAGAAAAAATTACACTGTAATTACCGAAGCTCTATTTTTACGAAGAACCTGGCACAAAGGGCATCCCGCGCTTACGGTTTTTTACATGCGTAAAAAACCGTAAGCGTTCAGATCTCTAGCTCTGAACGCTTACAAAAATGCCATTGCCATTTATCTACGTAGATGGGCAATAGAGAATCTCTTTTCCCGCCTAAAAGGCCGAGGTTTTTGTTTCGAAGGTAAGCGGTGAATTAACCCCATCTTAACTAAATAGAAAGCATGGTTTACAATGTTGACACTGAATTGAGAGTGAAAGTGAAATTGAATGGCAATAGAGCTTCGAGTGCTTCTGGTGTGTTATTCATGGTAGCTAACGCATTTAACACGGCTTTGAAATAAACAAAGGATTCGACTTTATGAGCGTGACAAGTTTCCAGTAACGAATAAATAATCGCGCCAGCATGAGCGCCGTCAATGCTATCGCTGAACAACCAGTTTTTACGGCCGACGGCGAAATGTTTGGTGGCCCGTTCGCTAGCATTGTTGTCAATCTCTAAGCGTGAATCCTTGAGGTAATTCATCAACTTTGGCCACTGCTTGAGCGCCTATTTCATCGCATCTGAAATCGACGAACCTGGGATGAAATACACTCTCTATCAGCGCCAATAAATCATTCATGCCTTTACGGAAATCAATGGGCTCAAGACTAACGAAGACTTGAAGCGAGGCTTCGAAGCTAATCATAAATAAGCGCTCAACGTTTTCAGCGAGTTTTTTATGTCTACTCAAAAAATTGTCCGGTGCGAAGGCCAAATAAGATACGCACTGGCGTGTTCAGAAAACCTTAATCTTCATTGTGCGATAATTCTCTAAAAAAGTATAAATCTGTGCCATAACTCAGGAAAACATCATGCCTTTAAGCGAAACGATACAACAAGAATTACAAGCCCGGTTAAATGGGTTTTTAGCCATCAATAAAAACAATCAAGAAGCTGGCGAGATTTGTCAATTTTTAGAAGATTTAAATCTTTTAAGAGCAGAGGACTCCGCTTTCATCGTATTGTTATTACAGAAGTCAAATAGCGATGGCTGGCATATAGGACACATCATCGCTCACTATCAAAAGGATCCGAAGGTATAATGCCCCCCACTTTTTAGACCACTGAAACGCCAAGTTATAGGAGATAATAGCCTCATACCTGGAGGTTGTTATGGTGAAGCACAAGAAA
>CANCKG010000076.1 GCA_947378515.1 Gammaproteobacteria bacterium
AAAAGTGAAAATATCGGGGAAATCAATGCTGGTAGAAAAAAACAGTTCAAAAGTGAAGTTTGTAGTGAGAAGAGCTTTAGCGATTCAATAAAACGTGATGGGTTTTAAAAAGTTAAATCCAAATTTACAGAAGAAAGCTTGCATAGTCCGAAGAAGAAGCTACAGATTTCTTGGTGGCGTGGTGTAAAGAGGTTGATGAAGGCGATTGTGAGCCCTTTAAGAAGTTTGCTAGGACCATAAAAACGCGTTGGCAGGGCATCGTCAACTTCTGTGAGACATCGATCAGCAATGGCATCTTGGAAGGCATTAACAGCAAGATTCAGTTAGCCAAAAGAAGAGCGCGAGGATATCGCTGTGTTAAGAACTTAATTAACATGGTGTATTTTTTATGCGGAAAATTAACCTTTGAGTATCCAGCTTTCCCACTCAAAACCACATAGAGCCAATAAAGGCATTAACCCTTTGGTTGCTGTTAGTATGGCTCTTGCTGGCGAGTTCGACTTATAGGGGGGAGTAAGCAGTTACAATTTATGATAAAATATATCTAATATCATGATTCGTGATATTAGATATATAAAAGGAGGTGAGTGATGCTGTCAACACGTGATATTGCTATATTGCTTAAACTCATTGCGCTCGGAGAAAATAACTTAACTCAAGTAAAACTAGCCGTCAGCCTTTGTTTAAGCCAGTCAGAGGTGAGTGCAGGGCTAGCGCGTTTAGAGAAGTCTTCTTTGATTCATCGCTTAAATGCTACGCCAGTAGTCATCAAAAAAGCTTGCGAAGAATTCTTTTTGCACGGGTTTCGTTATGTTTATCCTTTAGAAAAAGGAGACTTCACTATAGGTATTCCAACGAGTTATGCTGCGCCAGTTTTTGCCGGTAAATTTCTTAATGGCGATGACCCTATTCCCGTATGGGCATGTGCATATGGCACGGCAAAGGGGATAGCAGTAGAACCCCTGTATCCCAATTTGCCTATGGCACTACACGAATATCCTAATGAACAGTTTTACGCACTGTTAGCCGTGGTTGATTCGTTGCGCCAAAATAAAGTGCGTGATCGCGCTATTGCGAGTGAGTTATTTGTGACTCTATTGAGGGGTAATTATGCAAATAGCCCTGCATAATAAGCAATTGCTTAAATTAGTGGTACACCACTTAGGTGATCTTGCTGAACAATTTTTATTTGTTGGTGGCTCCATTGTTGGTTTGTTGCTGACAGAAGAAATCTCACTTGATGTGCGAGCGACTTATGATGTCGATTGTGTGGTGGATGTGGTTTCGCTGAGTGCCTATCACCAAATAGAAAAACGGCTACGCCAAAAAGGCTTCAAACAATGCTTGGCGGTAACTAGTCCCATTTGTCGTTGGCAACTGGATGAATTAGTGTTGGACGTTGTGCCAACCGATGAACGTATTTTGGGGTTTAGTAATCGTTGGTACAAAGAAGCACTATTGTATGCTAACGCTTATCGGTTAGATGAAGAAACTTCTATACAATTAATTTCTGCTCCTTATTTTATCGCGACTAAATGGGAAGCCTTTCAAAACCGAGGGAAGGGTGATTATTTAAGTGGTCATGATTTAGAAGATATCATTACGGTAATTGATGGTTGCTCTGATATTGTTAAGGACATGATGTCTTGTGAGCAATCATTACAAGCCTATTTAGCCAAAGTGTTTTCCAGCTTATTGAGCGATGAAGATTTTTTGGCGGCATTGCCGGGACACTTAAACAGTCAGTTGTTGGTGGTGCGCTTGCCAATCGTGACCGCTCGATTGAAGCAAATTGCCCAATTAATTTGATATCCCATTAAGTTTTTGGAGGATAGTATGAAACTGGCTTGGCTAACCGATATTCATTTGAATTTTATCGATGATGATGCACGTAGCGTTTTTTATCAGAAAATCGTAAGAAGTGGTTGTGATACGGTGTTAATCAGCGGGGATATTGCCGAAGCGCCGTGTTTAGTGGGTTTGTTACAGGAAATGGCGGGGCAGGTAAATAAGCCTATCTACTTCGCGTTGGGTAATCACGATTACTATCATGGTGAAGTGGATGTTGTACGAGCAGCGGTGCTGAATTTAAGTGATCAGCGCACTGGGTTGTATTGGTTGCAAGCCGTTGAGTTGCAACAGTTAACACCAGAGATAATATTATTGGGTCAAGATGGTTGGGCTGATGGTCGCTTTGGCGATTATCATCACAGCACGGTCACACTCAACGACAGTCGATTGATTGGCGATTTATTTCAAGCCAGATTAATGGGTAAAAACGCTTTGTTACAAAAAATGCAACAACTGGCCGATAGGGATGCTGAGTGGTTAAGTAATGACTTATCTAAGGCCGCTAAACTAAAACCTAAGCAAATTATCGTACTCACCCATGTGCCGCCTTTTGAAGAAACTTGTTTATATCAAGGCCAAAAGAGCAGTACTTATTTTATTCCTTATTTTGGTTCAAAAATTATGGGAGATGTTTTGCTTCAGGCAGCACAAGCGAATCCAACCATCAACTATTTGGTTTTATGTGGCCATACCCACGAAGCAGCATTCTATCAGCCATTGTCTAATTTGACGGTTAAAGTTGGTAAAGTCGAATATGGGGCGCCAAGTATCCAAGAAGTTATTTCTGTGTAAGTTGAGTTGTCGTTAATGAGTGAAAATCAGAGGTGAATTTTTTGAAGCTGTTTATGGGTTAAATCTTGCCTGAAAATACTTCGGAGTTTGAGGCAAAGCCTCAAGTAAAACAAGCTTATTCATTGATGCTTTTAAAAGGGAATGGCAGCTTGACGCTACCCTCTAAATCCCGCCACGCTAGAGGGCTGTGAGGTCAATTCCGTGGTGCTGGTGAAGTAAAAAGGCTTGATTGTTTGACGCGCTTTGGCCGGGACGTCAAAATTATTTTTGGTCCAGCCAAGCGATCTTCTACAGTTGATCATGTGGTAGTCGTGTTGCAGGTTAAAGATGTTTCAAATTACTTAAGTGATGTTAATGATCCCTCGTGAATTTCCTTACTGGTTGATAGGTTTTTCTCGTCAATCAGTGACTGCACTTTCTTTGCGTGATGGGCGAGAGCTTCAAGCATGATTTGATTTGGGGTAAATGCTATGCCGTGGCTTTTGGCTTCAAAATGTAAGTTAATTAAATTATCGTAGAATGCCTTGGGTATTCTAATTGGGAATTTTTCTAAGTCTGTCGCATCAACGGCGACGTTAAACTGTTCGGCGAATGTAGCATCGGCAAGCCAATTTTGTAGCTGGACGTGTTCATCAGGTTGTAGGAGTTCTAAGAGTTCTTTTTTAATTTCTTTATTTAGTGATAGTGCGCCGAGCCTTCTATACAGACTGGGTTTTGATTTTTGTGTTACTTCATCAACGACGAGAAATTTTCGGTAAATATCAACGCGAATGCCTTTCCCTTTTGATCTGAAGGTTCTTATGTCAATCATTTTGTGCCTCTCCTATCGCGGTTGCTTGTAGTGGCATTATCAACTTGCTAAATTAATATGTCAAATTAATTTTACATTTAAATATTAATGGAATATAATAGCTGCACTCTAGTGACGCGGGGTTACTTAAGAAATCGCTAACTTAATAAGGAGTTTTTCATGGAAATAGAAAGTGTTTTTGCGCATGTTATCATAAACTCCTGTAACGTTGCCGTTGCCAGTAATTGCCACTCAGGTTCTACATTCTGTGCTACAAATCCCGCTCCTGCTATACCGATTGCCGCTAATGGCAATAAGATCGAATGACTGGCTGATTTCAATAATTGAATCGTGATGCTGAAGTAAATGCCGATGCTCAAATAATGGTGGTATTTCACCAGCCATTTTGGAAAGAAATCTGCGTGCCCTAGTAAGATCAATAATCCAAGCGCCAAACCGATGGCGATAACATTACCAACAATGGGTTCGATGGAGAGCATGTACTGAAAACGCAAGGCGAAATGATTAGCCAATCGACCCAGTTTACTGTCAGCGCTTTGTTCAATCAGTGTCGTGTTAGCGTCCATGGCTTATTTCTCTTTGAAATTCAGATCATTACTTTTTGGGTTGAAGCATGGCTAACAGTTTGGTGTTTTCAGCGGTGATCGCTTCCAGTTGGCCAATTAATTTAGCGGCGGCTTCTCGACCTTGCATGATATCCCCAGCCGCTTGCGCCAATTGTTGATCAAGCGCTGCATTTTTAGCGATTTCATCATCCAGCTTGGCTTCTAAGTTTTCATAAGCGGCCAGTGCTTCGGCTAGCTCTTCTTCGGTTTGTTTGTCTTTAATAGCTTGTTCGGTTATTAGCACTTCGACGCGGCTATCCGCTGATTTGACTGCCACGGCGTTTATTTCCTTTACTAAGCGTGTGAGTTGCTCTGTTTGCGCAGTCGTTATTTTAGCGAGTGAGGTTGCGATTTGGCTGGGTAGTTCAACGGAAGGGTGCTCCACCTTTTCTATGAGCTTGCTGGCGATATAGTCATCCCATGCTTGTTTGAGTAGAGCAGGCGTTCCGCTACCGATGCATTGACGTAAAGCAAAGCCGGAGATATTGCGACCAGACTCTAATAACTCTTGACCGGCAGTGATGACATCTTCAGTGGTAAATATGGTTGGGCGCATGATGATCTCCTTAAGATGAGTTTATCATATCACAAATAAAACAATAAACAAAGTAATTAATAACGAAATAAAGAAATTAATGAAGAAAGAAAGTAATAAAGTAATTAACTATAAAGTAAAGTGTAAAAGGGCAGGTGGTGCGGCGATGTGTAGAGTCCAATGAACAGCTGGCTGTTAGTGATTACTTTATGAGTATTGCGTTATTGGGTTTGAAGGGTAAAGCGGCTTATGATGCACGATGGGAATAAGTAGCGATTGGCTTTAGTTGAGGGCGATTGTGAACATGTATTTCAATGCATGAAGCTTAATTGAAGACTATGCAAGCTTTCTTCTGTAAATTTGGATTTAACTTTTTAAAACCCATCACGTTTTATTGAATCGCTAAAGCTCTTCTCACTACAAACTTCACTTTTGAACTGTTTTTTTCTACCAGCATTGATTTCCCCGATATTTTCACTTT
>CANCKG010000077.1 GCA_947378515.1 Gammaproteobacteria bacterium
CTGTCGGATATAAAATACGCCCTACCAAGATATTTTTTTGTCGTAAATGCTCAAACAGCGCAATGACTTGCTGTTCATTCTCAAACATCAATAATTGAATAGCCGATTGATTGGTTAAGGGTTGATAAAGTGGTAAATGATAAGCCTGACTGCATTGTTGAAAGGCAACAATGTTATCGGCTAACTTTTGACGCAGTGCATGGCCCATCGGACTTTGAATGATCGCCAAACTCGCTAAACTGGCGGCCGCTAATGATGCAGGCAAGCACGTACTAAAAAGAAAACTGCGCATACTCTGTTGCAGATAATCGATTAATAACGTTGAACCGACCACAAAGCCACCGTGCGTACCAAAGGCTTTACCCAGCGTGCCAATCAATAAATCAACCGCCGAATAATCGACACCCACTTGTTCTAAGGTGCCCAAACCCATCGCCCCCATTGCTCCAATGCCATGCGCATCATCGATAATCAACAGAATATTGTCGGGAAAAGTTTTTTTTAATTGCATGAGTTTAGGAAGATAGCGACAAGTGCCATCCATGCTAAAGGTGCCTTCGCTTAAGATAATATGCCGGCGGGTGGGTTGCTCACTGATCTTCGTGATAATACTGTCCAAGCTTTGCTCATTAAAGGTCACAAACTTAGCTTTCGCCAGTAAGACCCCATCAATATGCGACGCGTGAATGTTTTTGTCCAGCCATACGGCGGTATTGTTATCGACTAACTGACTGAACAAACCGACATTTAATTGATAACCGCTACTGAATAACAAGCCTTTTTCAAAACCTAACCACTGCGCCAACGCCGCGGCTAATTGCGCCTGCGGCAAACTAAAACCACATAATGATGGAGCGCTAGTACTGCCTACACCATAGGTTTGATTAGCGCTATTAGCTGCCGCCAGCAAGTCTGGGTGTGTGCTCAAGCCTAAGTAATCATTACTTAACCAGTGTTGATAACAGCCATCTTGCGTCGTTAACGTCTTGGACGCACAGCCGATTTTGGCGCGAAATTCGCGCCGTGGCACTATAGTACTTAAACGTTGATCAATAAAATCATGCCACGCTGACATGGCTATTGATTCCTAACTTTTTAAGTAACCGCAAATCTTCGTGTTGATCGTTGTTAGGTGTGGTTAATAATTGTTCACCGTAAAAAATAGAATTAGCACCGGCCATGAAGCACATCGTTTGTTCCAGCTCGGATAATTCCGAGCGCCCTGCGGATAACCGCACCCGGGTTTTAGGAAATAAAATACGTACAGTAGCAATGGTACGGACTAGTTCGAGTTTATCGAGTTTTTCGGTATTGGCTAAGGGTGTGCCTTCAATTTTCACCTGGGTATTAATGGGGATTGAGTCGGGCGTATAAGGCAGTTGCGTCAGCGCACGAATAAAGCTGATCCGATCTTCCGCGCTTTCACCCATGCCGATAATGCCCCCACAACACACTTTCATGCCTGCTTGACCGACATGGTCCAGGGTATCGATGCGATCTTGAAAGGTTCGGGTCGTCACCACTTTGGGATAATACTCCGGCGAAGTATCGATATTATGGTTGTAATAATCTAAACCGGCTTCTTTTAACTGTTGCGCTTGGTCTAATGACAAACTGCCCAAGGTGGCACAGGTTTCTAAACCGTGTTTCTTGACAACTTTAATGTATTCACAGGCTTTTGCTAACGCACTGCTGTTAGGGCTTTTATAAGCCGCGCCCATACAAATGCGTTTGACGCCATGTTCTTTGGCTAAAATAGCTTGGCGCTCGACTTCTTCAATGGGTAAGAGCGCATTGAATTTGATTTCTGTTTCATATTTATTGCTTTGCGAACAATAACCACAATCTTCTGGGCAACCGCCGGTTTTGACACTGATTAATTTGCACAATTCAATATCGGTGCCAAAATTAAGCTTGTGCACTTGATGGGCTTGATCGACTAAGCTAAAAAACGTTTGATTATAAATATCACTGATAGATAGGGTAGACATAAGGCCTCTGTGGACGGATTGAATGCCACATAATAGCATTGACTAAATTGACAATTATTTTGGCGATAATACCTTAAGTAAACGTTAATTGAAAGAAAACCGGAATCTCTCCAGCACATTTCTCCCGTTTTTCATAATATACCCATCGCACCTTGAGGTGCGATGGGTATATTTCATTCTTGTTTTGATGCCCCTTATTGCTTCGAATGCCACTTGGGCTTTAAATTCACCGGTGAAATTCTGGCCCCTTTGCCTCACTCATAATCTACTCCTTTTGTAATAGGTTACCTATCTTACAGGCATTAAAAACTGTCTGATTTTGTGGGCCCACTATAGTTATTAATATTACATAGGCCTCAACATTTGGATTCCATCATTGGCTTTTAAACGCAAAAAAATAGCGCTGGAACAGAGTGTGATAAGGCTCAATGCCAAAAAAGTGTGCTGAAATGTCACCAAACCAATTGAAGTAGCCGACCCTTTCGTCAAATAATGCAATAACAATGCACAGATTGCGACCCCAAAGCTTTGCGCCAATTGTTGAACGGTACTCATGATACTCGACGCTGCACTCATTTCTTCTGGTGGAATTGCTGTATACGCCAGGGAATTCATACTCGTGTATTGTAAAGACATCAGCGTACCAAAAATAAATGTTAAGCTGGCAATAACCGTTACTGAAGAAGCATGATCGATACGCGAAAATGTCCATTGCATGATACAAACCAATAGCGTATTGATCATTAAACATTTTTTATAATTTAACAAACGTAATAATCGGATGCTAAAATATTTAGCCACTACTACCCCTAAAGCAATGGGCGCTAATAATAAACCTGAGCATTCGGCACTGTAACCCAGACTCAATTGAAACATTAACGGTAGTAAAAAAGGAATGCCGCCAAAACCCAACCGGGCAATCAAATTAGCACTCACCGAAATAGCAAACGTGCGGTGTCTAAATAATTGAATATTAACCACCGGATTCGTTATATGTCGCGAATGTATCTTATAGAGTATTAACAATACGAAAGCGACGAGAATCAATGTTAACGCTAGCCAAAAAGCAATGAACGTTTCACTCAACGCGGATAAACCAAAGCTTAACGCGGCGAGGGCCGTGCCAAATAATAAAAATCCACGCATATCCAAGCGTGGCACAGGCCGAGGCACTTCCTTAAGCAAAAAACGGCTGCTTAAAAAAATCGCTAATAACCCAAAGGGAATATTGACCCAAAAAATCCACTGCCATGACCAATAGTGCGTTATCAAACCACCCAACACCGGTCCTAACATTAACCCTAACGCCATCACCATTACGACGTGATTCATCGCCGCCATAAATTCATGGCGTGCGAAAGTGCGCAAGAGAATCAAACGTCCCACCGGTACCATCAAAGCGCCAGCAAAACCTTGTACGATCCGCGCTAAGACTAATTCCAACAAACCTGGTGCAAAACCACAAGCGGTTGAACTTAAGACAAATAGCACCATTGCACTGACAAAAACCTGTTTAATGCCCCATTTATCGGCGAACCAACCACTGATGGGAATAAAAATCGCCAAACTCAGCAAATAACTGATGAGAGCAATTTTTAAATCCAGAGGAGCAACGTGCAAGCTAATCGCCATCGATGGGATAGCGGTGTTGATAATCGTGCTATCGACCGTTTCCATGAACATGGCCAGCGAAACGATGAATGAAATGAGTGTTTTGTGGGAAAGCAACATTACTCGATTAAACCATGCTGAACTATTTTACCCGCCTCAACATCGTCAATCGCTTGCATTAAGCGTTGGGCATTTTTAGGGCTTGCCATTAAATAGGTTGTTTCCTCATAAGCTTGAAAGTCTTCTTGGCTCATTAAAACTACCTCGTTATCAATACTTAACACTTCATCAAAGTCAATCTTTATCGATCTCACCGGATGCCTGACTCTGATCACCATTGGTGTATAAATCATCGTCCGTATCGACATCGGCATCAGCATCGGTTGATGAATCAAGATCTTCAGCAAAAACCGTATCGCTACCTCCCGTCACCGTCGCATTATCGATAGCCTCTAGCGTCGAGCTGACACCATCCGTGCTATCTTGCCCAGCCAGTGTCGAATGCATGGCACTAGCAGTTAAAGCTGAAGTCAGCGGCGCTACGCCAAATAAGCTTACACCTAGTACAATAATAAGCCACTGTTTGTTAAAACCTATACCATTCATTTAAGCCACTCCAATTTCAGTTAAACGTTGCATTAAATATTGCAAAGCGGTTCGATTATCCGGCAAAACCACTTCATCACGTGGGTGCAAAAATAACGGCATCGATAACCGAGGCTTTTTAGCCAATTCACCCATAGGATTAGTTACTTGATGGGTGGTAGCTTGATAATAGCCTTGGGTGATCGCAGATAGCGTATCGCCCACATTGACGATAATCGTCCCATAATCACACGGTACTTCATGCCACTGGCCATTAGCCCCTCTGACTTGCAAACCTTTGGCAGTCGCCGCCGGCAATAGTGTCAGCAAACCTATATCTTCATGTGGCGCGGCACGAACCGAACCTAGTGCCTCGTCACCGGTTAAAGCAGGATAATGAATAAAGCGCATCAACGTCCGATTCGAGTCTTTAATCATATCACTCAGCGGCATTTGAAAAGCGGATGTGATTTCTTGCGAGGTATTGGCTTGGACCCAATCTAGCACCTGCGCTGCCAATTGACTCATTTCACCATACAATTCCAACGTTTTCGCCGACATGCCTTCAGGTAAACGACCCCATGGATAAAAATGATAAAATTCTTTTAAATCTTTGACAGCGGTATATTTAGCATTTTCAGAGGCAAAAGGAAAATAGCCTTCTTGAACAGCTTTATCATATAAATAATTCATTTTAGCTTCATTGGCAAAAAAACCTTGCCATTCCCCATAAACATCATCGACTAAGCTAGCTGCAATAGGATGATTTTTAATGACTGCAAAACCGGTGTGACGTAATGATTCAGCTAATTGTCGGCCTGCGTTAGGACTCGCATAATCCACTGTTAAGAGTTCAAACATATTTTTCCTTGCATTTTCG